>NZ_SMLA01000133.1:0-565 GCF_004349225.1 Saccharopolyspora karakumensis | reverse complement strand
CAGGTGCCCGACACGTATTCCGAACGGAAGCTGTCTGCTGCGGATCACACGTTGGACCGCGAGTCGGCGGATGCCGTGTTGGATGAGATCAACGAGCGCGCGGTGGAGGAGGCGCTGTTGATCAAGGGGGCTCAGGGCGGCGAAGTGACCGTCGTGTGCATGGGCCCGGATCGCGCCACGGATGCCATTCGCAAGGCGCTGTCGATGGGTGCGGACAAGGCGGTGCACCTGTCCGATGAGGCGTTGCACGGCACCGACGCGCCGGCCACCGCCAAGGCGCTGGCGAAGGTCATCGGCACCGTCGAGGGTGTCGAGCTGGTGATCGCGGGTAACGAGGCGACCGATGGTCGCTTGGGTGCGGTGCCGGCGATGGTCGCCGAGGTGCTGGGCTGGCCGCAGCTGACCTTCGCGCGCAAGGTCGAGACCGATGGTTCCGCGGTGAAGGTCGAGCGCGAGACCGACGCGGGCATCCTGACCGTCGAGTCCGGTCTGCCGGCCGTCGTGTCGGTCACCGAGAAGATCAACGAGCCGCGGTACCCGTCGTTCAAGGGCATCATGGCCGCGA
>NZ_SMLA01000132.1:0-834 GCF_004349225.1 Saccharopolyspora karakumensis | reverse complement strand
GTCACCGAGAAGATCAACGAGCCGCGGTACCCGTCGTTCAAGGGCATCATGGCCGCGAAGAAGAAGCCGGTGAGCGCGCTGTCGCTGGCCGACGCGGGGATCGACGCCTCCGAGGTGGGCCTGGCCAACGCCGGCTCCCAGGTCGTCGAGTCCGCTCCGAAGCCGCCGAAGTCCGGCGGTGTGAAGGTCACCGACGAGGGAGCCGGCGGCGTGGGAGTCGCCGACTTCCTGGCCGGCGAAAAACTTCTTTGAGTCAACGAGGGTCGTAAGGAGAAAACCGATGTCTGAGGTTCTGGTCCTCGTTGACCACCAGGCCGGTGAGGTCAAAAAGGTCACGCTGGAGCTGCTGACCGCTGCTCGCCGGATCGGTTCACCTTCCGCTGTTGTGGTGGGTGAGCCTGGTACGGCTGACAAGCTCACTGCGGTCTTGGCCCGGTATGGCGCCGAGAAGATCTACGCCGCTGAAGGCTACGGGGTGGATGACTTCCTGGTGACGCCGCAGGTTGACGTGCTGGCCGCACTGGCGGGTTCGGCGAACCCGGCGGCCGTGCTGGTGCCGGCGTCGGTCGACGGCAAGGAGATCGCCGGTCGTCTGGCGATCCGCCTGGACACCGGCCTGCTGTCGGAGGTCGTGGACGTCGACGGTGAGGGCGTCGCGTCGCACTCGCTGTTCGGTGGCACCTACGACGCCAAGGCGAAGGTCACCCAGGGCACCCCGGTGGTCACCGTTCTGCCCGGCTCCATCGAGGCCGAGCAGGCCTCCGGTGCCGCCGCGGTCGAGCAGGTCGAGGTCCCGGCCGCGTCCGGCGCCAAGATCACCGGTCGGCAGCCGGC
>NZ_SMLA01000131.1:0-942 GCF_004349225.1 Saccharopolyspora karakumensis | reverse complement strand
CTAGGTTCTGTCCTGTAATTGATCTAGCGGCGCGGTCTGGTTTGATCTTGGGTTGTGGTGGGTCGTGGTGAGTTGACGGATCGCGCGTGGGCGCGGATTGAGCCGCTGTTACCGCCGGTGTCAGGGAGGGGACGGCGGTGGCGGGATCACCGGCAGGTGATCAACGCGATCCTGTGGAAGCTGCGTACGGGTGCTCCGTGGCGTGATCTGCCGGAACGATATGGGCCGTGGAAGACCGCGCACGAGCGGTTGCGGCTGTGGACCGCTGATGGCACCTGGCAGCGGATCTTGGACGAGGTGATCGTCAAGGACGATTCCGTCGGCGAGGTCGAATGGATTGTCAGCGTTGACTCCTCGGTCGTCCGGGCGCACCAGCACGCTGCTGGCGCCCGGAAAAAAGGGGCTGTGCCACCACGATCGAGGAACTCGCGGTCGAGGGCGAAGGACTCGGACGGTCCCGCGGTGGGCTGAGCACCAAGATCCACCTCGCGGTCGACGGGCGGGGGCTGCCGATGCGAGTCCTGCTCACCGGTGGCCAGGCGGGCGACAACCCTCACCTGATGCCGCTGCTGGATGCCATCGCGGTGGATCGGATCGGTCCGGGCCGACCGCGATGCCGGCCCGAGGTGGTGATCGCGGACAAGGCCTACTCACATCCCTCGACCCGGCAGGCCATGCGCCAACGGCGGATCCGGTTCATCAGCCCCGAACGTGATGACCAGATCGCCCGCCGCGCCGCCCAAGGCGCCCGCGGCGGACGCCCACCAGCCTTCGACGCCGAGGTCTACAAACGCCGCAACGTCGTCGAACGCTGCTTCAACCGACTCAAACAATTCCGCGACCTGGCCACCCGCTACGCCAAACGCGCCGCCTACTACCAGGCCGAACTCACCATCGCCGCCATCATCCTCTGGCTCCGATGACTTACAGGACAGAACCTAG
>NZ_SMLA01000130.1:0-973 GCF_004349225.1 Saccharopolyspora karakumensis | reverse complement strand
CCACCGAACTGGGTTCCTTCGAAGATCACCGGCTCCAGCTCTGCCCGTGCCGCGTACACCGCAGCGGTGTAGCCGGCAGGACCGGAACCAACGATGATCACGTTGCGGACGTCGCTGGTCACCGCGCGGCCTCCGGCACGAGGTCGGCCAGCAGGGCGCGGACGCGCTGGTCGATGTCGTCGCGGATCGGCCGGACGGCGTCGACACCCTTGCCGGCGGGGTCGGCGAGTTCCCAGTCGAGGTAGCGCTTGCCGGGGAAGACGGGGCAGGCGTCGCCGCAGCCCATGGTGATGACGACGTCGGCGGCTTCGACGGCGTCGGTGGTGAGCTTCTTCGGGAATTCCTGGGACAGGTCGAGGCCGAGTTCGTTCATCACCTCGACCACGGCGGGGTTGACCGTGTCGGCCGGTGCGGAGCCGGCCGAGCGGACGGTGACCTTGCCTTGGGCGTGGTGGTGCAGCAGGGCTGCGGCCATTTGGGAGCGTCCGGCGTTGTGGACGCAGACGAACAGGACCTCGGGTGCGGAGGGCACGGGGACTCCTTGGTGCTTGGCGACATCGGCCAGCCGCTCGCGGGCGTAGCGGGTGGCCAGGGTGGTCAGGTGGGTGTGCACGCGAGCGGTGGCGGCCGGCTCCCGGTAGGTGTCGGAGACCACGTGGTGGATGGTCCCTTCGTCGACCACGCCGCCGCGGAATTGCTGCCGCAGTTCCGCGGCGGCGTGGTCGAGGAGCAGGGCAACCTGGTCTTCGGTCGGCCGGTAGTCCTCGGTGTCGTGGTGGCTAGGTGGTGGTGCGGGCATGGTCGGCCTCCGCGGTGGTGGAGGGGCGGTTGAACCAGCGTCTGGCTGCCAGCGAGACGTAGACCAGGCCGACCAGGACCGGCACCTCGATCAGCGGACCCACCACACCGGCCAGGGCCTGACCGCTGGTGACGCCGAAGGTCGCGATCGCCACCGCGATGGCCAGCTCGAAGT
>NZ_SMLA01000012.1:0-146470 GCF_004349225.1 Saccharopolyspora karakumensis | reverse complement strand
CCCCCGGTGCGCTCCCCCGCCCTGCTCACCGCCCTGGCCCTCGCCGTCGCCGGCTACCAGATCAACGCCACCATGCTCTCGCCCGCGCTGCCGAACGTGATCGACAGCTTGGACACCACCAGCAGCGCCGGCGGGCTCTCCCAGACGTTGTTCTTCCTGTTCTCGGCCATCGGCCAGGTGACGCTGGCGCGGCTCAGCGACTACGTCGGCCGCCGGCGGATGCTCCTGGTGACCCTGGTGCTCGCACTGGCCGGCGAGCTGACCTGCGTCCTCGCGCCGAACATCGAGCTGTTCATCATCGGCCGGAGCCTGCAGGGCGTCTCCGCGGCGACGTTCACGCTGGCCTACCTGACGTTGCACGAATACCTCCCGCCGCGGAAGTTCGGCCGATCCCTGGGCATCATCACCGCGGTGAACGGCGGCATCGCCGGGATCGACACCGTCATCGGCGGTTCCGTCGCCGACTCCGTCGGATTCCGCGGGATCTTCCTCATCACCGGCCTGATCACGGTGATCGCGCTGGTCGCCGTCCACTTCTGGGTACCCGCCAGCGGGACCGCCACCGGGCGGATGGACTGGACCGGCGCGGCCCTGCTCGGCGTCGGGCTCACCGGCATCCTGCTCGCGCTGAACGAAGGAAGCAGCTGGGGCTGGTCGTCGGTGCCCACCTTGGCGCTGCTCATCGGCGGCGTGCTGGCCCTCGCGCTGTTCACGGTCGTCGAACGCGGCAACCGGAACGCGATCATCGACACCTCGGTGCTGGCCTCCCGAGCCGGCTGGCCCCTGCTGCTGACCACGATCTTCACCCTGGCCGGGGTGTTCGGGATGCTGAACTTCACCATCCCGCTGCTGACCCAGACCGCGGGAGAGGGCTACGGGCTCTCGGCGACCATGTCGGCCCTGCTGTACCTCACCCCCGCGTCGGCGCTCGGCGTCATCGCGGCACCGCTGGTCGGGCACTTCGGTCCCCGCATCGGCTGGCGGCGCTCGGTGCTGATCGGTGCCGTCGGCACGGCGGCCGCGCTGGTGCCGCTGGTGCTGGTGCCCCAGTCGCAGGTGGTCACCTTCGCCGCGCTCGCGGCGCTCGGCATCACCTACACCGGCTACATGCTGACCGCGCTCAACGGTCTCGCCGTGGCGCTCGCGCCGGAGGACAAGCCCGGCTCGCTGCCGGGGCTGAACGGAGCCTGCTTCGGCATCGGCGCCTCGCTGGGCATCGCCGTCGCCGCCAGCGCCGTCACCTCGACGAGCGGAGACGGCGCACCCACCTTCGACGCCTTCCACTCCGCGCTGTGGACCGGGGGCGGGTTCGTCGCCCTCGCGCTGATCACAGCGCTGCTGATCAAGACCCCGAAATCAGAGAAGAAATAGGAGGAGCACGTGACCGACGTACCAACCGCCGACCAGATCCGCCGCGCCCCGAAGGTGCTGCTGCACGACCACCTCGATGGCGGGTTGCGGCCTGAGACGGTCGCGGAGCTGGCCGAGCAGCAAGGTTACGACGCGCTGCCGGCCACGGGTTCGGACGAGATCCGCACGTGGTTCGCCGCGGCGACCGAAGCCGGTTCGCTGGAGGGGTACCTGGAGCGCTTCACCCACACGGTCGGCGTCATGCAGACCGCGCACGCCATCAGCAGGGTCGCCGCCGAGTGCGCCGAGGACCTGGCCGCGGACGGCGTCGTCTACGCCGAGGTCCGCTACGCCCCGGAACTGAGCACCCTGCAAGGGCTCTCGCTGGAGGAGGTCGTCGAAGCGATCCTCGACGGCTTCCGCCGCGGCGCGGCCCAGGCGCGCGCGGCGGGCAACCGCATCCGCATCGGCGTCCTGCTGTGCGCGATGCGCCAGGAGCTGAGGGCCAGGGAGATCGCCGAGCTCACCGTGAAGTACCGGGACGCGGGCGTCGTGGGATTCGACATCGCCGGCCCGGAAGCAGGATTCCCGCCCACCCGCTCGCTCGAGGCGTTCGAGTACCTGCGCAGGGAGAACTGCCACTTCACCATCCACGCCGGAGAGGGGTTCGGACTGCCGTCGATCTGGGAGTCCATCCAGTGGTGCGGCGCGGCCCGCCTGGGGCACGGCGTGCGCATCGTCGACGACATCGAGTTCGCCGACGACGGCAGCGCGCAGCTGGGCCGGCTGGCCTCGTTCGTCCGGGACCGGCGGATCCCCCTGGAGATGTGCCCGCGCTCCAACGTGCACACCGGCACGGTGCCGTCGGTGGCCGAGCACCCGATCGCGCTGCTGCGGAAGCTGAACTTCCGGGTCACCGTGAACACCGACAACCGCCTGATGAGCCAGACCTCGATGTCGGAGGAGTTCGGCGACCTCGTCGACACCTTCGGCTACTCGCTCGACGACCTGCAGTGGTTCACGGTCAACGCGATGAAGTCGGCGTTCATCCCGTTCGACCAGCGCCTGGCGCTGATCAACGAGGTCATCAAGCCCGGCTACGCGGCACTGCGCTCGGAAGCCCTCTTCGGACCCGTCGCCCACCACACCCCGGCCCTCGCCTGAGCCCACCGCGCCCACGCGGCACTCCCGACCCCCACCCGGGAGTGCCGCGTGCCCCGCGGCCATCCACTCGGCCACAACCAGCCCCGTGCGGTTGCACTACTGGCATAGGACTGCCCGGGGTCGCCACTCGTGATGCTGCGACGCCTGCTCGACGCCAGTCAGCGAGAAACCGCACAACGAAGTCGCGGCCGCGATGGTCGTTTCCCGCTTGACGGCGCGGTGACCGGGGCACGACTGGGCATCCCGGGCAACTGGACGGAGCCCGTGCTGTTCGGCTGAGACCGGCCGAGGTGCGGTAGCGATTCGCCGATGGGATCTTTCCCGGGTGAGACGGGTCGTGACGAGCAGGTGACGGGCTCGCGACCGCCGGCGCTAAGCTGGGACACTTCCCGCGAGGGAGGGCTTCCGGTGGAACGAGGAGGGGGTCGGCGTGCGTGGCACAGAGGTTCAGCCGCCTGCGGGCACGCAGGCGATCGGCAGGGCGCTGGCGGTGCTGAAACTGCTGGCGGCGGAGGGAACCGAACTCGGCCTCTCCGCCATCGCCTGTGAGCTCAACCTCTCGTCCGGTACGACGCACCGCATCGTGCGGGCGCTGAGCGCCGAGGGGCTCGTCGCGCACAACCCGCGCACCGACAGCTACTACCTCGGCACCGGAACGATCCTGCTCGGACAGGCCGCGCAGCGCGGGTTCGGCCTGGACAAGGCACTGCCGGTCCTCGAGCAGATCAACGCCGAAACGCAGGAGTCGGTCAACCTCGCGGTCCGGGAGGGCTCCGAGTCGGTGGTGATGCTGCGGGTGCAGTCGACGTTGCCACTGCGTTTCGAGCAGCACACCGGTGCCCGGTTCCCGCTGTACACCACCGCTTCGGGCAAGGCCATCCTGGCGTTCTCCTCGGACGCCGACGCCTACGTGTCCGGCCTGCCTCCGCGGTTGACGCAGCTCACCGAACGCACGCTGACCGACCCGGTCAAGCTCTCCGCGCAGCTCGACAAGATCCGGCGGCGCGGTTACAGCATCGACGAGGAGGAGAACGTCGCAGGCGTGCGCTGCGTCGGTGCACCGATCCTCGACGCCGATGGCCGCGCGCAGGCGGCCGTGGTGATCCAGGTTCCCACCGTGCGCATGCCCACCAAGCGGATTCGCGAGCTCGGCGAGCGCGTGGTGACCGCAGCCAAGGAGATCGCACAGTTCGTTCCCATCGACCGCATCATGTCCCGCTGACGCCGAGGGCTCGGGCGGTCAGCGTCGCCAGGTGCACGGGTTCGCTGTCGGAGAGCTGGCGGATCTGCGTGCGGCAGCTGAAGCCGTCGGCGTTCACAGCGGTGCCGTGCTGGGCCGCTCTCACGGCGGGCAGGAGCTGCTGTTCCGCACAGGCCACCGACACGTCGTAATGACCGCGCTCGAACCCGAAGTTGCCCGCGAGCCCGCAGCAACCCCCGTCCACCACGTCGATGTCCTCGACGACCCTGGCCAGCAGGGCGTGGTCGGCGTCGAAGCCCAGATCCGCGTGCTGGTGGCAGTGCACCTGGGTGAGCACCCGCCGCTCCCGGGAGATGACGGGCAGTTCCGGCACCCGGCCCACCTGCTCGGCGAAGCTGCGCACGGAGTCGGCCAGGAGAGGGACGCGATCGTCGTCGGGCAGCAGTTCGGCGGCGTCCGCGCGCAACAGCGCCGTGCAGCTCGGTTCGAGCCCGATCACCGGCACGCCCTGCTGGAGCCAGGGGTGCAGCACGTCCAACGAGCGACGCAGGACTCGTCGGGCGGTGCCGAGCTGCCCGGTGCTGTACCAGGTCAGACCACAGCAGGCACCGGTTTCGGGCAGGTGCACCGAATACCCCAGCGATTCCAGCACGGCTACCGCGTCACGGCCGGGTTTCGGGTCGAAGTGGTTGGTGAAGGTGTCCGGCCACAAGACCACCGGGGTGCCGTCCGCGACTTGTCGCTGCCGCGTGGCGAACCACTGCCGGAAGGTGGTGTCGGCCAACTCCGGGATCTCCCGCTCTCGAGCGATTCCTCCAACGCGCTTCAGCGCACCGGACAGCCGGGACCGGGTGAGCGCGTTGGCCAGCCGCGGAGCAGCCGAACCGATGCTGAGCCAGCGCGGCAGCGCCCCCATCGCGTAATGCGCGGCCGGGCGCAGTCGGCGCCGGTAGAAGCGGCTGAGGAACTCGGCTTTGTAGGTGGCCATGTCAACCCCCACCGGGCAGTCGGTTTTGCACCCCTTGCAGCCCAGGCAGAGGTCGAGCGCTTCGCGGACCTCCGGTGACCGCCAGCCACGGGTCACGACCTGGCCGGCCAGCATCTCGAACAGCAGCCGGGCACGTCCCCGCGTGGAGTGCTGTTCCTGCCTCGTGGCGCGGTAGCTGGGGCACATGACCCCACCCGAGGACGACAGGCACTCGCCCACGCCGACGCAGCGCCTCGAAGCTGCTGCGAGGTCGCCGCTGTCGGCGTGGAGGGCCAGCTCAGCGCGGGTGGGCAGCGTGGGCGGTGCGACTACCACGCGCAGGTCGGCGTCCAACGGGGCAGGATCCACCAGCCGTGAGGGGTTCATGCGCCCTTCCGGGTCGAACGCGGCCTTGAAATCCCGGAACGCCTCCATCATCCGGGTGGAGAACATCAGCGGCAGCAGCTCGCCTCTGGCCTGCCCGTCACCGTGCTCCCCGGACAGCGAACCGCCGTGGGCCACCACGAGTTCCGCCGCCTCGGTGAGGAAAACGCGGTACTGCTCGCGCGCTTCGGATGCGGTGAACGGGAAGTCGATGCGCACGTGCAGGCAGCCATCACCGAAGTGCCCGTAGACGACTCCGGTCCTGCCGTGCTCGTCCAGCAGGGTTTCGAACTCGCGGAGGTAGGAACCGAGCTGCTCGGGCGGCACGGCGGCGTCCTCCCATCCCGACCACGCTTCGGATCCATCGGCAAGCCTCGTGGCAAGCCCCGCCCCCTCTTCGCGGATGCGCCACAGCGCGCGCTGGTCGGCGGGTTCGACGACCAGGCGAGCACTGGCGCCGAGCTCGGGGGCGCGGTCGACCACTTGACGCGCGGCGTTCTCGGCCTCGGCCGGAGTTCCGCCGCCGGTTTCGAGGTAGAGCCACGCCGTTCCTCCTGGAAGCTCAGCGCGCCGTCCCGGCCGTCGGGCGTCCAGCGCGTCGACCAGGCGCACGTCGATGCCCTCCACGGTGATGGCGGGCAAGTCGAGCAGTGCGGGCACGGCTTCGGCCGCTGCGACGCAGTCTGGGAAGCCGAGCACCGCCAGCGCTCTGGCTGCTGGGGCAGCGACGAGATCCACGGTCGCGCTCAACACCACGGCGCAGGTTCCTTCGCTGCCGACCAGCGCTTTCGCGACGTCGAAACCGTTCTCCGGCAACAGGAATTCCAGGTTGTAACCGGACACCCGGCGGGGCAGCACCGGAAACCCCGTTCGGATGTCGGCCAAGTACCGGTCGCGCAACGACCGCAGGGCGCGGTAGAGCTCGCCCACGGCGTCGGTGCGCGCGCACAACCGTTCCAGCTCCGCGGGCGAGGTGCGGCCGACCTCGAGCCGGGTGCCGTCGTGCAGCGCGATCTCCAGCGACCGCACGTTGTCGACCGTCTTGCCCCAGGCCACCGAATGCGAGCCGCACGCGTTGTTGCCGATCATCCCGCCGAGGGTGCACCGGCTGTGCGTGGACGGGTCCGGGCCGAAGGTCAGCCCGTACCGCGCGGCCTCGGCCCGCAGGGCGTCGAGCACCACGCCGGGTTCGACGCGGGCAGTGCGCGACGCGGGGTCGATGCGCACGACCCGGTTGAGGTGACAGGTGAAATCGAGGATGACGGCCTCATTCGTGGCCTGCCCTCCGATGCTGGTCGCGGCCCCGCGCGGCAGCACGGCCACTCCCCTCTCGGCGCAGACGCGCAACGCGGCGAGCACGTCGTCGGCCGAACGCGGCCGGACCACGGCCAACGGGATGTGCCGATAGTTGGAAGCGTCGGTGGAATGGGTCGCCAGCGTGGCGGCGTCGGCGGCGACCTCACCGACCACCACCGCTCTCAACGCCTCCCACAGGGAGCTCTCGGTCGTTGTCATCGCCTCTCCTGTGGCTGGGGCTTCACAAAAGGTGTGACGGCACTTACAGTTTCTCCCCACATAGTGATCAGGTCACCCACATAGTGTCAACAAGAGGAGCGATGATGCTGCCGGACACACCTGAGAACGAGAACGTCTTCACCTGGGCGGCCCCTCCGCTGAAGTTCGGAGCGGGCGCCATCGACGAGATCGGCGCCGAGGTCGCCGCACGAGGCTCCTCCTCGTGCCTGGTCATCACCGACACGGGCGTGCTGGCCACCGGGTTTCCCTCCCGCATCGCGGAGAACCTGCGGAACGCCGGCATCACGACCGAGATCTTCGACGGCGTCGGCGTCGAACCCACCGACCTCAGCATCGAGGAAGCGGTCACCTTCGCGAGGCAACGGGAATGGGACTGCTTCGTCGCGGTCGGGGGTGGCTCCGCCCTCGACACCGCCAAGGCGGTCAACCTGCTGACCACCCACCCCGGAGAGCTGCTCGACTTCGTCGCGCCGCCGATCGGCGCGGGCAAAGCACCGTGGCTGCCGCTCAAACCGCTGATCGCCGTGCCGACCACGGCGGGCACCGGGTCGGAGTCCACCACGATCTGCGTGGTCGACCTGCTCGGGCTCCACCTCAAAGCCGGCGTGAGCCACCCTCGGCTGCGCCCCTCGCTGGCGGTGATCGACCCGCGGACGACGCTCAGCCTCCCTTCGCAGGTGACGGCCGCCAGCGGGATGGACGTGCTCTCGCACGCGCTGGAGAGCTACACCAGCGTGCCCTACGACGCCAAGCCCGCCCCCGACGACCCGATGCGCCGCCCCGCGTTCTGCGGCTCCAACCCGATCAGTGACGTCTGGTGCGAAACGGCGCTGTCGCTGGTCGGCAAGAACCTGCGACGCGCGGTGCACAACGGCCGCGACATGCACGCGCGGACGCAGATGGCGTTGGCGTCCACCTACGCGGGCACGGGATTCGGCAACGCGGGCACGCACCTGCCGCATGCCAACGCCTACCCGGTCGCAGGCGCGGTGAAGAGCTACCGGGCCGAGGGATACCCGGAGATGCCGATGGTGCCCCACGGCCAGGCCGTCTCCGCCACCGCAGCGGCCGTCTTCCGCTGGACCTACCCCGCTGACCCGGCCCGACACCTCCGCGCCGCCGAGCTGCTCACCGGCCGGACTTTCACGGCGACCGACGGCAAGGAGGCACTGCCCCACGTGCTCTCGGAACTGATGGCCGACATCGACATGCCGTCCGGACTGCGCAGCTTCGGCTACGACGAGTCTGATGTGGACACGCTCGTCGACGGCACGCTCAAGCAGACACGACAACTGGCCGTCGTACCCCGTTCGCTCGATCGCGCTGCAGCGGAAGAGATCTTCCGCCAATCCCTCTGACCCCGGCCCGTCAGGAGCGCCTCATGGCCCCACCCACCGCTTCCCGCGGCCCGGTCGACAAGCGAGACGTCCGACTGGTGGTCGCGTCCAGCGTCCTCGGTACCACCGTGGAGTGGTACGACTTCTTCCTCTACGGAACCGCCGCCGGCCTGGTGTTCAACAAGCTCTACTTCCCCAGCGGTGATCCGCTCGTGGGCACCCTGCTGTCGTTCGCGACGTTCGCCCTCGGATTCATCGCCCGGCCCGTCGGTGGTCTGGTCTTCGGGCACATCGGAGACCGGGTCGGCCGGAAGAAGACGCTCGTGGCCACGATGCTCATCATGGGACTGGCCACCTGCGCCATCGGACTCGTCCCGACCTACGCCGACATCGGCGTGTTCGCGCCCGTCCTGCTCGTGCTGCTGCGCCTGGCCCAGGGCGTTGCGATCGGCGGCGAGTGGGGTGGCGCGGTGCTGATGGCCGTGGAGTACGCACCGCCCGGCCGACGCGGGCTCTACGGCAGCTTCCCGCAGGTCGGGCTGGCGCTGGGACTGATGCTCGGCACCGGCGTCTTCGCCGCTCTGAGCGCGGCGATGAGCGACAGCGCGTTCCTCGCGTGGGGCTGGCGCATCGCCTTCCTGCTTTCGGCCGTCCTGGTGCTGGTCGGCATGGTCATCCGGCTCAAGGTCATGGAGACTCCAGCATTCCGCAAGCTCCAGGAGCACGAGCGGGAGTCGAGCGTGCCGGTCGTCGCGCTGGCCCGTGATCGCACCTCCCGCCGCCACGTGCTGCTGGGCATGGGCAGCAGGCTGACCGAGGGCATCGCCTTCAACGCGTGGGCGGTGTTCGCCATCGCCTACGGCACCGGCACTCTGGGCATGCCCGAGCAACCCTTGCTGATCGCGGTGATGGCCGCTTCCGCGGTGATGATCGTGTTCATCCCGCTGTTCGGCCGGTTGTCCGACCGGTTCGGACGCAGGCGCACGTTCGTCTTGGGTGCGGTCGCGACGGGTGCGCTGGCCCTCCCCACCTTCGCCGCCCTGGGCGTGGGAGATCCCTTGCTCATCACCGTCGCCCTCGTAGCGGTGCTCGGGATCGCCTATCCCGCCATGTACGGACCACAGGCCGCGTTCTACTCCGAACTGTTCCCCACGCACGTGCGCTGCACGGGAATTTCGTTCGTCTACCAGTTCTCCGGGATCTTCGCGTCGGGGTTCACGCCCCTGGTGCTGTCATCGCTGGTCGGCGCCGCAGGAGGCGGCTACCAGCTGGTGGTGCTGTACCTGGTCGTTGCCACCGCGGTGAGCGCCGCCTGCGCAGTGGCCATCCGGCGACGCGACCTCTGGACAGATGCCGAGAGGGCGACCGGAGCACAAGCCCTGCGCGAAGCAGCTCAATGATCGCCCGATGAAAATCGCTGCTCGTGAGTGGTTTCCGCCGATTCAGCGGAAACCACTCGCGAGCGCGGATCTGATCCACGATTGGCCACCATCCGAGGCAAGGTGCGTCTGATCCCCGGATCGCACCGAGATCCTGGCCCGGCGACGCCGCCCAGCCGCCGACGAACGGGGATGCCGATGTCGAGGAGGCTCGCCGAGCGCATCACCTGCTTGTGCTGCTGCGGCACGCGGGGGGCGTCCACGACAGCCTGCCCGAGAGCTCTTCTACCGCGTCAGGTTGCGCACCAAGAACGGCCGGTGGGGCGCGCACCCCACCGGCCATGGCCCGGTTCGGAACTCCCACCGCCGCCGGATCGTCCCGGCCTCGGACAAGACCTCCGCCGGCGGGCGTCGGTTTCGTGATGCTCATGCGGAGGTGAGAGTCACGACTCCTGCCGCGACCACCAAGCCGCAGGTGACCAGGCGGAATCGCGCCGGGTCGATCCGCGGTGCCAGCGCCGTTCCAGCCCAGTTGGCCGCCAGCGCACACGGCAGCCACCACCCGAGCAACTCCAGGTTGGCCGGGTCCACGCCGTCGCGGGCCAGCAGGATCGACAGCCCCACGATGTTGCTGAGGACGAAGTACACCGCGAGATCCGCGATGAAGCTGCGCTGGTCGGCGGCGTCCGCGGACAGACCCAGGGCGGGCGGAATCCCGTTCAGCGAGGTCGTGGTCGCCAGCGCTCCGCCTGCGAACCCCGACACCGCGTACCGCGCGAAGGAACCGCGCCGGGCACGAGGCCGCGACAGCACCATGATCGGTGCCGCGATCATGGCCAGCACGCCGGTACCGATGCGCAGGTGTTGCGGATCGAGCACCGCACCAACGCTCGCGCCGACCACCAGCCCGGGCAGACTCGCGGCGCTCAACGGCAACGCCCTGGGCCACCGGATGAACTGCCGCAGCCGGTAGACCACCTGGACCCGGGTGACCAGCGCGATCGTCAGGGTGACGGCGACCGCCGTCGACGGCGCGACACCGAGCACCAGCAGCAGCGGCGTGGCCACGATGTTGAAGCCGAACCCGGTCATGCCGCCGAGGAGCGCCGCCACGGTCACGATTCCGAGGCCACCGAGGATCACGGTGGTCAACGCGGCGCTTCCTCGAGCTCGATCATGTCAGCCATCTCCGTTCCTGGACACGTTCAGGCACTCATCCCCTGCCGTTCGGTCGCAGTCAGGTGGATGCGGGACCACGCGTTGTTGAAGTACCCCTTGGGATTCCAGAGGTGGGCCTCGTGTTCGGGCTGCACGGCAGCCGAAGTGTCCCAAGCTCGAGCGGTGATCTCCACATCTCCGGGCGGCAACTCGAGAGTGATCCGCCAGGGCGTCCAGGCCCACGGACTCGGAGGCTCGTCGAGCTCCGCTTGGAGCCAGCTCTGCCCTCCGTCGACCGAGACGTCCACGCGGGCGATTCCGCGATCGTCACCGGACAGCGCATACCCGGTGACCGCGGTGCGGCCGGCGGGGACGACGGCTCCGTCATCCGGCGCCAGGATTGCGGAGTTCACCGTCAGAGGCCCGAGCGCGAGCCCGTCGCCGGGCGGTGCGCTGTAGGGATCGATACCGGGCGGTAGAAGCCGGTAGGCGATGCTCTGGAAGAAGTTCTGCGATGGATCTGCCTGCACGCTGACGCGGTCGATCCACTTCACGCTGCGCGCCCCGATGAAGCCGGGAACGATCGCGCGGACGGGAGCTCCGTGGACGGCTGGTAGGGGACGCCCGTTCATCCCCCACGCCAGCAGCACCTCATCTCCAGTGGCTTTGGCGATCGGGATGGAAGCCCCGAAGCGCTGCGGCGGCGTGGCTTCCGGAGCTACGTCAGGGGCCTCGAAAGCGACGTGCTGGGCGGAGTTCTGCGCACCGGCGGCCGCGAGCACGTCGGTGAGGCGCGCTCCGGTCCAGGTCGCGGTGGAAGTCGCCCCTGGGCCCCAGGGGTGTCCGGGGATGTCGTGGACCTTGGCGAGTCCGGAACGACGGTTGCCCGCGCACTGCAAGGTCGCCACGACTTCGTGGTGCTCGAACCGATTCTGGAGGTCTTCCAAGGACATCTCAAGAGGCCGGTCCACCATCCCGTCGACCGACAGCCGCCACAGCCGAGGATCCAGCTCGGGCACCGGACCGTGGTTGCGGACGTAGAAGTCCTCGGTGCTGGTCACCGGCTGCTGAACCAGCACGGCCAACGAGGACTCGGCGTTGAACGGTTCGCTCTGATGCACGATCACGTCATGGCTCTTGCCCCATGCGGTGCCGGATCGCTCGGTCACACCTGGCTCCTCTTCCCTCAGGTACTTGTCCATTCGAATGCCGTTGCCGGAAGCTGCGATGTGCGCTCGACGCGAGACCGAATCCGGCCGGCAACGCTGCGGTGGGATCACCGCACGACGAGCGCAGAAGCGAGCAGCGGACGCTCCGGAGACCCGGCTGCGGGTGAGCCGGTCCCGTCTTCGATCTCGTGTGCCGGGACCGGCTCACCCGCGGCGTCCACGCCGCCGATCAGACGTAGTCCTGGTACTTGTCCAGGTAACGCACCGGCTTGCGCAGGGCATCGCGGCGGAAAGGATCGCCCAGCTCGCGGGTGCACATGATCTCCACGACGGTGGTGACGCCCTCGTTCATCTGCCGTTCCACGGCCTTCTGCAGCGCGGGACCCACCTCGTCGAGCTTGTCCACCACGACGCCCTCGGCGCCCATGGCCTGGCCGATCTTGGCGAAGCTGTCGGTCTCCAGCTCCTCGGCGACGAATCGCCGGTTGTAGAAGTCCACCTGGTTCTTCTTCTCCGCACCCCACTGGCGGTTGTGGAACACCACCGCCGTGACAGGGATGTCGTGGCGGACGGCCGTGAGGATCTCGCCCATGCTCATGGCCCAAGCGCCGTCACCGGCGTAGGCGATCGCGGGGCGATCCGGGGCAGCTGCCTTGGCTCCGATGATCGTCGGCAGCGCGTAGCCGCAGTTGCCGAAGCTCATCGGCGCGAAGAAGCTGCGCGGCCGCTCGAACCTCAGGTAGCTGTTCGCCACCGAGTTGATGTTGCCGATGTCGGTGGAGACCATGACGTCCTCCGGCATCGCCTTCTCCAGCTCGCGCAGCACCTGGCGCGGGTGGAGCCAGTTGCCTTCCTCCTGCTCCTGCTCGGCGATCATGTCGAGGCTGTAGGGGTCGGTCTCGTGGGTCCACTCGTCCAGCTCGGCCTCCCACGCGTCCTTCTCCGCCCGCATCGTGGCGGCGCGCTGCTCGCGCGTCGCGTCACACGCCAGCTCGCGGTCGGCGAGGCGCTCGGCCAGGACTCCCGCGGCGGCCCCCGCGTCGCCGCAGATGCCGACGGCGATCTTCTTGACCAGGCCGAGCATCTTGTGGTCGGCATCGATCTGGATGATCTTCGCGTTGGTCGGCCAGTAATCGAGCCCGTGCTGCGGGAGCGTGCCGAACGGCCCGAGCCGGGTCCCGAGGGCGACGACGACGTCGGCCTGGGAGAGCAGCTTCATGGCCGCCTTCGACCCCTGGTACCCCAGCGGCCCGCACCACTGCGGGTGGCTCGCGGGGAACGAGTCGTTGTGCAGGTAGCTGTTGACCACGGGTGCACCGAGCCGTTCGGCGAGCTGCCGGCACTCGTCGACGGCATCGGCCATGACGACGCCGCCGCCGGAGATCACCACCGGGAACTCCGCCTCGGCCAAGAGCTCGACGGCCTCGGACAGGCTCTGCTCGCCACCCGGTCCGCGGTCGAGCCGGCTCGGCTGCGGGACTTCGGTGGTGATCTCGCCGTAGAAGTGGTCGCGCGGGATGTTGAGCTGGGTCGGTCCGATCTCCGACAAGGCCCGGTCGAAGCACCGGCCGGTGTACTCGGCCATCCGGGCCGGGTTGTTCACGTGCCCCTGGTACTTGGTGAACTCCTGGAACATGGGCAGCTGATTGGCTTCCTGGAAGCCGCCCAGTCCGGTGCCCGTGGTTCCCGCCTCGGGCGTCACGATCACCACCGGGCTGTGCGCCCAGTACGCCGCCGCGATCGCCGTCACGCAGTTGCTGATGCCTGGACCGTTCTGCCCGATCACGACGCCGTGACGACCGCTGACCCGGGCGTAGCCGTCGGCCATGTGCCCGGCACCCTGCTCGTGGACCACCGGAACCAGCCGGATACCGGCAGGCGCGAAGATGTCCATGGCATCCATGAAGGCCGAGCCCATGATGCCGAAGACGTCGGTGACGTCATTGGCGACCATCGTCTCCACGAACGCCTCGGACGGGGTCATCCGCTGCTGCCCGGAGACGACCGTCCGGCTTGCCCCGTCGGTGTTGTCGGTCATTGGGACTCCTCTCGTGCCGGGATCTGGAACTGGCGATCGAGTTTGAATATTCGGTACGCCACGTCCCTTAAATCAAGACACGACGGTAGGGTGCCACCCCGTCGGAGTCAATGGATGTACCGTTAATTAGAACCCCATGTACTGATTTCCGGTACCTTGTAGGATGATGGCTCGATGGAACCGATTCGTGAGATCGAGGTAGCCGCCGAGCTCCGCGGCGAGACGCCCGCCATGCGGCTGTTCGCACTGCTGGAGCTCATCGCCGCCAAGGACGAGTTCGTCTCCTTGCAAGGACTCGTCGACGAGACCGGCATGCCCAAGCCGACCGTGCACCGCATGCTGCAGCAGCTCGAGAGCGGAGGTCTGCTGATCCGCCAAGCCGACGGCCGCCACTACGGGACGGGGAGCCGCCTGCGCCGGTTGGCCGAGAACCTGCTGCTCAACGCCACCCAGCACGGTGCCCGGCACGCGGTGCTGCGCGACCTCGTCGAGCGACTCGGTGAAAGCTGCAACATCACAGCGCTGAGCGGAGGCGAGGTGGTCTACCTCGATCGCGTCGAAACACCAGAGCCGCTGCGCTTCTACCTGAGGCCGGGATCCCGGGTGCCCATCCACTGCTCCGCCAGCGGCAAGATGATCCTCTCCCAGCTCAGCGCGGCGCAGCGCCGCAAGCTGCTCGCCCACGCACCGCTCACGCAGTACACGCGCACGACCATCACCGAGCTCGACGCTCTGGAAGTCGAGCTCGAGCGCGTCCACGACGACGGCTTCGCCATCGACAACGAGGAATTCCTCCCCGGCCTGGTGTGCGCGGCGGTGCTCGTCCCGACCGGCAGCAGCCGATCCAACCTCTGCGTGGCCGCGCAGGCGCCGGTGATGCGCCTGACCGCGGAACGAGCTCCAGACCTCGTCCCCGCCTTGCGCGAGGCCGCCGAGGCCATCGGCCGCATCGAGTCCGAGGGATCGGGCTCGCCCGCAGACTGACCCACCCGGTACAGGATGAGGAGCCGGCATGACGCTCACCCACCCCGACACCACAGTCACCGCCAGGGAAGCCTTCGGGCTCGACACCGATCTCGTGGTCCCCTCATTCGGGGAACCCGACGAACACGTGCCCGACATCGACACCGGCTACCGGTTCAACCCCGACGTCACCAGGGCGCTGCTGGCCGGGTTCACCCGCAACCGGCGGGTGCTCGTCCAGGGACTGCACGGCACGGGGAAGTCCACCCACGTCGAACAAGTCGCCGCACGCTTGAACTGGCCCTGCGTGCGCGTCAACCTCGACGGCCACATCAGCCGCCTCGATCTCGTCGGCCGCGACGCCGTCGTGGTGCGCGACGGCAAGCAGGTCACCGAGTTCCAGGAAGGGATCGTTCCCTGGGCCTTGCAACGACCCGTGGCGCTGATCTTCGACGAGTACGACGCCGGTCGCCCGGACGTGATGTTCGTGTTGCAGCGACTGCTCGAGCGCGACGGCAAGCTCACCCTGACCGACCAGAACCGGGTCCTGACCCCACATCCCAGCTTCCGGATGTTCGCCACCGCCAACACCGTCGGTCTCGGCAACCTCAACGGTCTCTACCACGGGGCGCAGCGCCTCAACCACGCCCAGATCGACCGCTGGGACATCGTGGCCGCGCTCGACCACCTCCCCGCCGACGACGAGATCTCCATCGTGCAGGCCCGCGTGCCACACCTGCGCGGCCGCGCCGGACACGACCTCGCCGCCTCGATGGTGGCCGTCGCCAACCTGACCCGCCAGGCCTTCCGAGTCGGGGACCTGTCGACCCTCATGTCACCGCGCACCGTGATCAGCTGGGCGGAGAACCTCGAGATCTTCGGCGACACCGCCCTGGCGTTCCGGTTGTCGTTCCTCAACAAGTGCGACGAGGCCGAGCGCCCGCTGATCGCCGAGTACTTCCAGCGCTGCCTCGATCTCGAGCTCGACACGTCCTCCGCGGAGCTGGGCACCGCGGCGTGAAGCCGAGCCGCTCCGTCGCCGAACTCCGACCTGGTGAGGAATATCGTGGACAGCACGACGAACGGCGCCCGAGAACAGCAGCGCGTCGAGGAACTCTGCGCCGCAGCCATCCGCGCCCTCACCGGCGAACCGGGGCTTCGGTTCCGCGGCGGGCGGCTGCACCGCGGCCACACCCGCCTGCCGATCGGCGCCCCGCACCTGCACCCGGGCGCCGGGGACGATCTCGGATCGTTTCGGGGCGCGGCCGACGGTTTGGCGTTGCGCGTGCGGCACTCCGACGCCGAGCTGCACCGGGCTCTCCGGCCCGCCGAACCCATCCCTCGGCTGGTCTTCGACATGCTCGAGCAGTTCCGGGTCGAAGCGCTGGCCCCGGAACACCTGCCCGGCGTCGTCACCAACCTGCGACACCGGCACGTCTCGTGGTCCCTGGAGTTCCACCACAGCGGCCTGACCGAGACCGCTCGCGGCCTGCTCCTCTACACCGTGGCTCAGGTCTGCCGAGCTCGCGTCACCGGGCAACCCGTCGTTCCGGAAACGCGCGACGTCATCGAGCACACCAGGGCGGGCCTGGCCACGAGGATCGGCGGGAGCCTGGCTGGGCTTCGCCGGCACCGCCGCGAACAGGCGCGCCACGCCGATCACGCGCGCGACATCGCCGACCTCGTCGGGGAGATGCTGGGCGCGGCCGACGGAGACGGCACAGCCGTCCGGCGCCGCAACGGATCTCTCGCGGGGATGCCGCTCGTCAGCGACGAGGAGGGCGACGACGCGCCTGTGCCCACCGCCGAGACCGGGCCGAGCCGCACGCTCGACGCGGGGGCCGGGTATCGGGTGTTCACCACGGCCCACGACCGCGAGCAGGCGGCGTCCTCGCTCGTGCGCCCCGAGCTGCTGGCGCAGTACCGGCGGCAGCTCGACCGCAGCATCGCCGCCCGGGGATTGAACCTCGCCCGACTGGCTCGCGAACTCCGGGCACTGTTCGCCGAGCCCGCCGTCAGCGGTTGGGACGGCGCCCAGGAGGAGGGGCGTCTGGACGGACGTCGGGTGGCCCAGCTCGTCGCCGCCCCGGCCGAGCGACGCCTGTTCCGCACCGAACGAGTCGAACCGGTCACCGACTGCCTGATGACCTTCCTCGTCGACTGCTCCGGATCGATGAAGCAGCACGCCGAATCCGTGGCGGTCCTCGTCGATGTCCTCTCCCGGGCGCTCGAACGGATCGGAGCCACCAGCGAGATCCTCGGTTTCACCACCGGCGCGTGGAACGGTGGCCGAGCCATGCAGGACTGGCGACGTGCTGGTCGCCCCCCGCACCCGGGGCGTCTCAACGAACGCCGTCACCTCATCTTCAAGGACGCGGAGACCTCCTGGCGCCGGGCACGTCCCACCATCGCGGCGCTGCTCAAGACCGATCTGTACCGGGAAGGCGCCGACGGTGAGGCCGTCGCGTGGGCCTGCGACCGCGCGCGGAAGCACCACGAGCGCAACCGAATCCTGGTGGTCGTCTCCGACGGCAGCCCGATGGACAGCGCGACGAACCTGACCAACGACGAGCACTACCTCGACCAGCACCTCGCCGAGGTCGTGCGACGCGAGGAACGAGCGGGGGCGATGCGCATCCACGGGCTCGGAGTCGGCCTCGACCTGAGCGCCCACTACGGCCGTTCCCACGCGTTGGACTTGTCCGGCGGGGTCGGCAACGGCGTGCTCGCCGAGGTCGTCGGGCTGCTCTCCGGGACACGACACCGATAACCACCGCGCGGGTCGCCCGGAACAGCGGGAGCTCGCCCCAACCGGTTGGACCGCCCAGCCGGGCCGTCAGAGCGCCGGCGGCCCCGCGATGCGGAGATCCCAGCCGCAGCAGCGCCGAGTCACCACCGGCTGCCGAATCCTCAACTCCGCGTGGAGCTCGCAGACCAGGGCACCCAGCGCTCACCGCCACCGAACCGGATTCGTGGCCGAGGTCCGATGTGCACAGCACGCGCGCCAGCAGAAGCCCTCTGGTTCCTGCGGACCATCGCCATCTGGCTCTGCGCACGGGCCAGCGCAATACCTAACGTGACCGCAACCACAAATTCGCAAGACCACGCTTGTATTCAGCACGAATGCAACGTGCGGCGACCAGAGGAGGAAAGCGTGGCTTCTGACTCGACAGATGCGAACAACGCGGGATTGCGACAAACCCTGAAACGTCGTCACATGAATCTCATCGCTCTCGGCGGCGTGATCGGTGCGGGGCTCTTCGTCGGCAGCGGTGTGGTCATCCACCAGACCGGGCCGGCAGCCGTGGTGTCCTTCCTGCTCGCCGGTGTGCTGACCGTCTTGATCATGCGGATGCTCGCCGAGATGACGGTCGCGCGGCCGGCGTTGGGATCGTTCTACGTGTACGCGCGGGAGGTCCTGGGCAACCGCGCGGGCTTCTCCGTCGGGTGGATGTACTGGTACTTCTTCGTCATCGTCGTCGCCGTCGAAGCGGTCGCCGGCGGGCAGATCCTGCAGCTGTGGCTGCCCGAGGTGCCCCTGTGGGCCCTCAGCGGGGGGCTGCTGACGCTGCTGGCGGGGACCAACCTCGTCTCCGCGCGCTCCTACGGCGAGTTCGAGTACTGGTTCTCCTCCATCAAGGTCCTGGCCATCGTCTGCTTCCTGCTCGTCGGCGGTCTGTACCTGCTCGGCTTCTGGCCCGGCGCGAACGGGGGCCTGTCCAACCTCACCGCACACGGCGGATTCGCTCCGATGGGCATCGGAGCGGTTCTCGCCGCGGTCGTGCCCTGCGTCGCGTTCTACACCGGCGCCGAGATCGTCACCATCGCCGCCGCCGAGTCCGCCGAACCGCGCCGCGCCGTGGCACGGGCGATGAAGTCGATCATCCTGCGCGTTGTCGGCTTCTACGTCGGCTCCGTGTTCGTGGTCGTGGCCGTGGTGCCTTGGAACTCCCCGGACACCGAGATCAGCCCGTACGCCGCCGTCCTGTCAGCGCTCAACGTTCCGGCCGTGACCACGGTGATGAACGCGATCGTGCTCACCGCGGTGCTGTCGTGCCTGAACTCCGCGCTGTACACCTCCTCGCGCATGCTGTTCGCCCTGACTCGCAACAACGACGCGCCCCGCAGCCTGACCAAGATCGGCCGCGGCGGCGTGCCGCGCCGGGCGATCCTCGCCGGCACGGTCGTCGGGTACGTCTCCGTGCTCGCCGCCTACCTCTCCCCGGGCGTGGTGTTCGCGTTCCTCGTCAACTCCTACGGAGCGGTCGCCCTGTTCGTCTACCTGCTCATCGCGATCGCCCAGGTCCGCATGCGCCGCAAGCTCGAACGTGAGGACCCCGAAGCGCTGACGCTGCGCATGTGGCTTTTCCCGTGGCTGAGCTACACCACGATCGCCCTGATGGGCGTGATCATCGCGGCCATGGCGATCCTTCCCGACAGCCGAACCCAGTTCTGGGTCAGCCTCGGCACGCTCGCCGTCATCCTCATCGGCTACGAGATCCGGCGCCGCGCGCATCCGGACATGCCCGCGCGCACCGACGTGCCCTCGACGCGTCAGCCGCTGGCCGCCCGTGACACGCCCCCGTCGGAGACCGCGCGCCGGCCCCACGCGGTCGACACGCCCCGCGCTGAAGTGCGCCGCACCGACTGACCGGACCTCGCTCCCCCTCCAGGACCGCGCGTCACCCAGTTCGCTGCCGGGTGGTGCGCGGTCCGCAGTGTCGCGAAAGCCCCCGGACCGCCCGGACAACAGCCCGGCGGTGCTGCTCCGGGTGCCGCGAAATCCAACCGAAGACCCGAAACGCCGGCGTTCTGCGATGTGCGCTCAACCATCACCGCGGTTGTCCCGGCGCGAGGTGGCGTGGGTGTCGAGCGCCGGGGCGCGGTCGCGCAGGCGCAGGGGGGCTCCTGCGGACGCCGTGGAGCAGGCGATCAGGGGCTGGCGAGCTTCGGGCGGTGTCCACCGAGGAGCGGAAGGTGAACGCACACACCCCTCGCGCCGCACACGCGAGGGGTGCGGGGTGAATCGCTCAGCGCATCGACTGAACGGCGCTGACCACCGCCATGGTGGCGATGTCGGACGCGGTGCACCCGCGGGAAAGATCGTTGAGAGGCGCACGCAGGCCCTGCAGGATGGGGCCGAGCGCCTGGGCTCCGCCGAGCCGCTCGGTGATCTTGTACCCGATGTTGCCCGCCCCGAGGTTGGGGAAGACGAGGACGTTCGCACGTCCCGCGACCAGCGAGCCGGGAGCCTTGTGAGCGCTGACCGCCTCGACGACGGCCGCGTCGAACTGCAGCTCCCCGTCGACGAGCAGGTCCGGGAGGCGGTCGCGAACCAAGTCGGTCGCCGAACGCACCGTCGTGACCACGTCGTGCTCGGCGCTTCCACGCGTGCTGAACGACAGCATCGCGACCACGGGATCATCGGCGACCAAGGACCGGTGGGTTTCGGCGGCGGCGACCGCTATGTCGGCGAGCTGGTGCGCGTCCGGGTCCGGAACCACGGCGCAGTCGGCGAAGGTCAACGCGCGCCCGTCCGGGAGCACCATGACGAAGCTGCTGCTCAACGTGCGTACGCCGGGCTGCAGTCCCACCACCCGGATCCCGGCCCGAAGCACATCGGCCGTGGGCCGACCGGCGCCGGCCACACCGCAATCCACCAGCCCGGCGCGCAGGGCCGCCGCGGTCAGGAACACGGGGTCGCGCGCCGCCACCAATCGCTGCTCGGCGGGTTTACCGGCGAACGCCTCCTCCAGCGCCGCGCCGACCGAGGGCTCGGCTCCCAGCTCGTGGACGTCCAGCACCAGGTCTTCGGGGACGTCCTCGCGGGTCGCGGCGGCGATCAGGTCGCGTCGGCCCACCAGCCGGGGCGCGAGCAGGCCCTTCGCACGCAGTTCCAGCGCCGCCTCGACCGCACGCGGGTCGTCCCCGTCCGCGAGCGCGACGCGCGCACCACTTCCACGCACGACCCGCTGCCACTGCTCGAACAGCGCGTGGTCGCTGCTGCCGTCCACGACATCGGACGCTCCGGGCCGCAACACGCCCTCAACCATCACGAACGTTCCTTCCACGAGCGAGAGAGGAAGCCAGGAGCGGGTGAGGCAGGTGGGATCCCAGCCCGCACCGCCGCGAGTTTCAGCGTTCCTGTGGTGAAGACCGGCTCGAACCCGCGCATCGGACCTGCGCCGGCCGTGGTTCCCGGATCCGGAGGAACGCTGAAACCCGCTACCGGCACCGCCTCCCCGACAGCTTCCCGACCAACACCTAGTCCTGAACGACGGCGGGGAGATCAGCGACGGACTCGAGAACGTGCGTGGCACCGCGCTCGGTCAGGGCCCGCGCGTCGTGCGCCCCGGTCAGCACCCCTGCGACCACGCTCGCACCGGACCGGACCCCGGCGAGCACGTCGTAACCGGTGTCACCGGCGACCGCCACTCGCCTCGGATCGACGACCCCGAAGTGGCGCGCGGCGGTCTGGATCATGTCCGGGTGCGGGCGTCCGCGGCCCGCGTCCTCGACCCCCACCACGAGATCCACCAGCTCGCGCCACCCCAACCGTTCGAGCAGCCGATCGCGCGTTCCGCGCGCGAACCCGGTCGTCAAGCAGACCCGAACGCCCGCATCACGCAGCGAGCTCATGGCCTTCTCCGCCCCGTCGATCGGTTCGCAGCTGTGCGCCATCAGTTCGTCGTAACGGCGCTCGAAGACCGCGTTGGCGCGACGCGCGCGATCCGGTTCGCCCGGGAACAACGCGTCGAACACCTCGCCCTTGGACTGCCCCATGGTCTCCCAGACGTACCGCTGGGCGCGCTGGTGCTCAGCGGTGCCCGCCCGCACTCCCGCGGCGTCGAGCGCGCTGTCGAAAGACTGCTCGACCAGCCCGTCGTCGCGCACCGTCGTACCGGCCATGTCCAGCACCACGAGCTCGATTCCCCCTCCCACATCGCCTCCACTACGTCCGCATGAGTTCTCCGGACGGCCCGACTTCAGCTCGAGCGCGAACGTCGGTCCGCGGGTCGGCGCGAAACACCCGTGCTCACCAGCACCGGGGCTTGCACCGCCGGTTGACGTCGGCAGCCGCGCAGCCCCGGCTCGGCCAACCTCTTCGCAGGCCGGAAGCGCACGAGAGACCTTGTCCCGGAACACGATGCAATCGCGGATCGCTCCCCACCGGTAGGTCCAGACGACGGCGACCGGCAGGGTCCAGCTACCCGGCGTCGGGCTCCCGAGCCTCGGCGAGCTCCTCGTCCACGACCTCGCCGAGAAGTCGCAGGCCCTCGTCGATGCGTCGCCGCGAGATGGCGGCGAACCCGATCCGGAAGTGGTTGCGGCCGCGCCCGGGATCCATGAAGAAGAGGTCGCCGGGTTCGACGAGGATCCCGTGCTTCTCAGCGCGATCGACCAACCGCTGGCAGTCCAGTTCGGTCGGCCCGGTCATCCAGAGGCTCACACCGCCCGGGGGGAACGCCTGCTGCTGCCACGGCAGGTGCTCGGCCGCTCCCGCGCACGCCGCTTCCCACTTGTGCATCAGCCGCGACCGGTAGCGGCGCAGCGACCGCAGGTACTCACCCGAATCGATCAGCAGCGCGAGAGCTCGCTGCAGATGTCCGGACGGGTGCCGGCACACGTACCTGCGAACCTCCCGCAATTCCCGAACCAGCGGGGGCGGCCCGACCAGGTACCCCAGCCGCAAACCCGGAGACAGGAACTTCGAGAACGTCCCCAGGTACACCGCGTCGCCGCTGCTGTCCAGCGCCTTGAGCGCCGGGGTGGGGCGTCCCTGGTAGCGGAACTCGCTGTCGTAGTCGTCCTCGACGACCACCGTCCCGCTCTCCGCAGCCCGTTGCAGCAGCTCGTGCCGGCGACCGATCCCCAGCGTCACGTTGGTCGGATGATGGTGGCTCGGCGTCACGTACAGCAGATCGGTGTCCCGCAACGACTTCGGCGGCCGCATCCCGGATCCGTCCACGGACGCACCGCGCACGGTCGCCCCGCTGCGCAGGAAGATGTGCCGGGCGTCCAGATATCCGGGGTCCTCGGTGGTCACCGTCTGGCCCGGCCCCAGAAGCACCCTGCTGAGCAGGTCCAACCCCTGCTGCGAACCGACGGTGACCAGGATTTCCTCGGGCTCCGCCTCGATTCCCCGAGACGGCAGCAGGTGCCGGCGGATCATCTCCACCAGCATCGGATCGTCCGCGTCGACACCGTCCTGCAGGCTGTGGTAGACGTGCGGGTGGAAGAGCGCGTCGCGCAGGCACCGCGACCAGGAGCGGGACGGGAACGCGCTGACGTCCACCTGTCCGGCCACGAACGGGTAGTCGTACTCGTGCCAATTGGTGCGCTTGCGGATGTGCGGCACGCCCGAGTCCAAGGGCCGCCGGATGCGACTCGACCAGTCGATGCGCGGCACGGTGTCGTGCTCCTGGGCGGTGCAGTGCTGCCGCATCTCGGCGTTGACGAACAGGCCGCGCCGTTCCTGGCTGTCCACGAATCCTTCGGCGATCAGCTCCTGGTAAGCCAAGTTGATCGTGTTGCGCGAGACGTGCAGCTGTTCGGAGAGCTCCCGCGAGCTCGGCAGGCGGTGCACGGGATCGAAGGTGCCCACCGCGATTCCGTGCTCGATCGCCCTGCGCACTTGCTGGTAGAGCGGTTCGTCGGACGTCCTGTCGATTTCGATCAGCGTTCGCGGCATTGCGGTCCCTCCCGGCGTTCCCGGGCGCGGCACCGAGCGGTGGCCGCAGACCGCGTCGCGGTCGCGGCCACCGCTCGGTGCCGCGCCACACTTAGATCAGCAGCTGGTCAGCGGGAGTGCAACCCATCCCGAACGCTTCGGCCACGCTCGCGTTGGTCAGGTGGCCGCGGACCGTGTTGATCCCGCCCCAGAGCTCCGGCCTGGTGCTCGCCGCATCGCTCAAGCCGCGGTTCGCGATCTCGACGACGTACGGGAGCGTGACGTTGGTCAGCGCGTAGGTCGAGGTGTTGGGCACCGAGCCGGGCATGTTGGCCACGCAGTAGAACACCGAGTCGTGCACCTGGAAGGTCGGATCGTCATGAGTGGTGGGCCGCGAGTCCTCCATGCAGCCGCCTTGGTCGACCGAGATGTCCACCAGCACGCTGCCCGACTTCATCCGCGACACGAGTTCGTTGGAGATCAGCTTCGGGGCTTTCGCCCCCGGCACGAGCACGGCTCCGATGACCAGGTCCGCCTCGGTCACAGCGCGCTGGATCTCGTAGCTGTTCGAGGTCGTCGTGCGGATGCGGCCCTGGTACATCCGGTCCGCGGCGCGCAGCTTGTCGACGTTCTTGTCCAGCAGTTCAACGTCGGCCCACACCCCGGCGGCGCCGGCGACCGCGTTCATCCCCGCGACCCCGGCGCCCAGCACGGCGACGCGTGCGGGAGCCACTCCCGACACACCGCCCATCAGAGTTCCGCGCCCGCCGTTGACGCGCATCAGCGACTGCGCCCCGACGAATGGCGCCAGCCGCCCGGCCACCTCGCTCATCGGGAACAACAGCGGTAGCGAACCGTCCGGTAGCTGCACGGTTTCGTAGGCGACACCGGTGACCCCGGAGTCCAGCAACGCCCGCGTGCACGGCTCGCTCGCCGCCAGGTGCAAGTAGGTGAACAGCACCTGACCCCGCCGCATCCGGCCGTACTCCTCGGCGATCGGCTCCTTGACCTTGAGCACGAGCTCGGCCTGGGCCCACACGTCGTCGGCGGACTCCAGCAACTTCGCCCCGGCCGCCGAGTAGTCATCGTCGGCGATCGAGGAACCGACACCGGCCCCGCGTTCGACGACGACCTCGTGACCGTGCGAAACCAGCTCGTACACGCCGGCAGGTGTCGCTGCCACCCGGTACTCGTGGTTCTTGAGCTCTCGCGGCACACCGATCTTCATCTGCCACTCCCTCTTGCCCTGTCGTCGGCTCCCCCGCTGGAAAAGCGGCCCCGTGCTTGGGGGTGCGACAAGGCTGACGAACGAGCTGGACCCCCGAGAAGCACCAGAACGCGTCGCGCCGACGGGTCCAGTCACGGGACTCACTGGACCCCCCGAAACGCCCTCTTTCTGGCCCTGCCCTGCGCGGTGCGCGCTGACCATCGTGGAGGTAGCGGCAGCGGTCGCCCCGATCACCAGGCACCCGACCCGCCGTGACCGTCCGCAGCCAACGAAGGAGGAAGCGTGGACACCGCAGAGCTCAGGGACAAGGCCCGCCGTCATCTCGGGCCGCACTTCACCCGCGGACAACGGTGGCGTGCCGCGGAGATGCCCGTGTTCGTGCGCGGCGAAGGCTGCCACCTCTTCGACAGCGAGGGCCGCCGCTTCCTCGACGGGCTGTCCGGGCTGTTCTGCGCCAACCTCGGCCACAGCCGCGGGGACATCGTCTCGGCAGCCAGCAAGCAGATGGACCTGCTGCCCTACTCGACCAACTGGGGCTCGGCTCATCCACCCGCGGTGGAGGCAGCCTCCCTCATCGCGGAGCTCGCCCCCGGCGATCTCACCACGACGTTCTTCGTCAACTCCGGTTCAGAGGCGGTCGAGAGCGCCCTGAAGCTCGCCCGTCAATACCACGCCAGCAAGGGCGAACCCCGGCGAACGAAGATCATCAGCCGGAACATGGCCTACCACGGCACCACCATGGGCGCCCTGTCGGTCACCGGCATCCCCAAGATCCGAGCACCGTTCGAGCCGCTGCTCGAGGGTGTTCGGCACGTGCCGAACACCCTGGGGCTGACCGGAGACTGCGGCCCGGCCGCGGAGTTGGATTGCGTGCGCAGCATCGAGCGCGTCATCGCCGAGGAGGGCGCGGAGACCATCGCGGCGATCTTCGCCGAACCCGTGCAGAACGGGCGAGGCGCGCTCGTCCCGCCCGATGGCTACTGGCCCGAGCTGCGCCGCATCTGCGACCAGAACGGCATTCTCCTGGTCTCCGACGAGGTCATCTGCTCCTTCGGACGACTGGGATCCTGGTTCGGCAGCGCCCGCTACGGCGTCACCCCGGACCTGATCACCTTCGCGAAGGGGTCCACCGCCGGTTACGCCCCGCTCGGCGGTGTCATCGTGCGCGAACCGGTGATCGAGCAACTGTTCGACCACGGCGAACGGACGGGCTTCACCCACGGCGCCACGTGGGGTGGACACCCGGTGGCCACCGCTGTCGCCGCCGCCACGATCAACGCGATGCGCGAGGAATCGGTGCTGTCCAACGTCGAGCACCGCGGTCCGCAGCTCCGCGCCGGGCTCGAGTCGCTCCAGCGCGCGCACCGGTGCGTCAAGGACGTCCGCGGAACCGGGTTCTTCTACGCGATCGAGCTGATGGCCGACCGCAACACCGGCCGTGAACTCACCGACGAGCAGTCCACGCGCGTGCTCCACGAGGTCTTGCCGAAGGCCTTCGCCCGCACCGGCGTGATCCTGCGAGGGGACGACCGCGGAGCCACCATGCTCATGGTCTCGCCGCCGCTGATCTCCGGCGAGGAGGTCATCGGCGAACTGCTGTCCGGCATCGACGGCATGCTCGCCGACGTCGAGGCGGACGTACCCGCCTGACCGCCGGCGCAGGTGGGCGCGTCCTCTCGGGCGCCGCCCACCCTGCGCACTGCCGCTCGGCGGCAGTCGAAGAACGCCGCTCGACGCCCACGACACCGCCAGGAAGCTCTTCCGCGGAGCGCTTCGGAACGTCTCGCTAGGACCTGCTGCCCCGGCGCTCTGACCAGGTGCTGTTGAAGAGCGCGGCGGAGCGGCTCAGGTTCGGCTGCCGGCCCGCCGAGCAACGCGATTCCTCACCAGCTCCTAGGCCGAACTTCGGTCGGCCAGCACCTCGGCGAGGCGGTCCGTCACCGACCGCAGATCGGCATCGGCCGCCTCAGCGCCGGCTGCGATGATCACCAGTTCGCTGGAGTCCGCCTCCCGCCAGGCGCCTTCGACGGTGACCGACACCCTCCCACCGGAACACTGGACGAGAGTCCGGCTCAACGGGCTGTCGCTGCAGCGGACCAGACCCTTGACCCGGACCACCGAAGGCGGAAGCTCGTGCAGCGCCCGCAGCAACGCGTCGCGGTCCACCGGACGCGCACCGGTCACGAGGGCGCTGCGGTGCACCGACCGGTGCGAATCCGGTTCGCCCGCCGTCGCGTTCATCGGCCCGGCGGGACCCGGCAGCAAGTCCTCGAGACGCAGGTCGCCGCGCTCGGACTCCAACACCTGGGCATCAGGCGCGTGCTCGCGGCAGCGCCGCCAGGCGTCCACGAGCTGCCCCGACCGAGCCAAGTCGACCTTGGTCAACACCACGACGTCCGCGCGGGCCAGCTGCCGGGCCGCGGTGTCACCGACGAACTCGTCGCGCAGCAGCGCAGCGGCCGAGGTGCTGTCCAGGCAGACCACCGTGCTCCCGGGAGCGAAACCCGGGTAGTTGCCCCAGGTCCGCAACGCTGCTGGGTCACCGACGCCACTGGTCTCCACCACGACGTGGCGCAGGTCATCGCGCGCCGCCAAACGCGTCATCACGGCACTGGTGTCGTCCTGCAGACTGCAGCACATGCATCCGTTGGCCAGCTCGACGGTGTCCCGGGTGGCCGAGGTGATCAACCTCCGGTCGATGTTGACCGACCCGAAGTCGTTCACCACCACCGCGATCCGCGAGCCGTCGGCGGTGGCCAGCAGGCCGTTGAGCAGGGTCGTCTTGCCCGCCCCGAGATAGCCACCGAGAACGGTCAGGCGCGCGGTCATGTCAGGCCCCGTGGACGGTCGATGCGTGGTGCGCGCCGCCGACGACGGTGCCCAGCACGTCGATGTCACCGACCTCGTCGGCCGGAACCGCCAGGGGGTCGGCGCCCACCACCGCCATGTCGGCGAACTTGCCGGGTTCCAGCGAACCGACCTCGTGATCCATCTTGAGCAGGTACGCACCGCCGAGGGTCACGGCGCGCAAGCCCTCGTCGACGGTGATCCGCTCGTGCTCACCCATCACCCGGCCTGACACCGTGCGTCGTGTCACCGCGTGCTGCACCGTTTTCAGCGGCGACAAGGGCGTGACCGGCGTGTCGCAATGCAGCGACACCGGCACCCCGCAGCGCAGCGCAGTAGCCGTGGCGTTCATCCGGGCGGCGCGGTCAGGACCGACGGTGATGTCGATGTGCTGGTCCCCCCACGCCCAGATGTGGTTGGCGAAGATGTTCGCGCACATCCCGAGGGCCGCCATCCGCCGGTACTGCGCGGGCGTGGTCATCTGCGAGTGGGTGACGGTGTGGCGGTGGTCCGGGCGCGGGTGTGCGACGAGAACCTTCTCCATGGTTCTCAGGAACAGTTCGGTGGCCTGGTCGCCGTTGCAGTGCACGTGCACCAGCAGCCCGGCCTCGTGGTAAGCGCTCAGCGCGTCCTCGAACTCGGCGGGTGAGACGACCCAGATCCCGTTGGGCTGGTCTCCGAGGTAGCCGGGCTCCTGCAGTCGTGCCGTGAACCCCTGAATGGACCCGTCGAGCATCAGCTTCACGTGCCCCATGCGCAGCTTGCCGGTGCTGAGCTCGCGCAGGTCCCGCAGGCGCGCGGCGGCCTCGACCGGCGTCGCCCCACCTTTTCCCGCTCCGAACAGGAACACCGAGAGCCGAGCCGGGAACTGCTCGGTCACCGCCTCCAGGTAGGGAGCCATCGTCTCGTCCGCCATCAACATCGTCGAGCCGAGGTCGGTCAGCGTGGTGGTGCCGGTGTTGACCGCGTCCTGGCCGAAGTAGCGGATCGCCTCGGCGGTGATCCCTCCGGTGATGCCGCCGCCGATCTCGTGCTGCACCAGCGACATCGCCGCCCACTCCTGGAGCTCCCCGGTCGGCGTGCCATCGGCGTGCTTGACCACGCCCTCCACCTGGGTGTCCCGGCCGATGCCGCCCACCTTGAGCGCGGCCGAGTTGACCGTCGCGAGGTGACCGTTGGCGTGCAGGAGGTGGACCGGCCGGCCGGTGGAAACCGCATCCAGCTCACGCGCGGTCACGGTCTCGCGCGGGTAGTAGATCGGGTCCAGACCCCATGCCAGCAGCGGCACCGACTGATCTGCGGGCAGCCGTTGTTCGGCCTCGCGCAAACGCGCAAGAACATCGGCCACGGTGGGGCAGCCGGGCCACAACCCACCGTCCGGTGAGGTCCGATCGAATCGACCGACGTAGACCTTGTCCCACATCCCGCCCGAACCCGCATGGCTGTGAGCCTCGACGAATCCGGGCAGCAGCACCGCGTCGGCGTAGCGATCGTCGACCACCGCCCCCGAGTACTCGCGCAGTTCGGCGACGGTGCCCACCGCGCGGATGCGGTCGCCGCGCACCGCTACGGCTCCGGCCTCCGGCCGCGCGGGGTCCATGGTCCGCACGTGCTTGGCGGGATAGATGATGGTGCGCTGGTCAACCACGGTACTTCCCTTCCACTTCTACTTCGTCGGTGTGCACGGTGTTCCACCGGCCGGACGTCGGCACCACCTCCTCACCGGGAGAGCGCGCCCTCCGCAGCGACCTGAGCGCCCGACCGCGCGGGACGGCTCTCCTTGACCAGCAAGGTGCACGCGGTGGAGATGAGCCCGATGACGATCAGGTAGGCGGAGACAGGCCAGGAATTCCCGGCGCTGAACAGGATCAACGACGTGGCGATGATCGGGGCGGTGCCCCCGCCGATCACGGTGGCGACCTGCACGCCGAGCGCGGCCCCGGTGCAGCGGACATCTGGTGCGAAGATCTCGGTGAAGAACGCGCCTTGAGTCTGGTACATCAGCACGTTCGCCAGACCGAGCAGCAGGATCGCGATGAACACCAGCGCGAAGTTTCCGGTGTCGAACAGCCAGAACGCCGGGAACGCGAAGACGACCAACCCGAGCGTTCCAGCGAGGTACACCGGGCGTCGCCCGATGCGGTCGCCGAGCGCGGCCGCCGGCATGGACACCAAGGTCACGAGGATCAGACCCGTGGTCAGCTTCGCCAGCAGCACGGTGTTGGACTCCATACCGATCTGCTTCGTCCCGTAGGACAGCAGGAACACGCCGGTGAGGTAGGCGATCGTGGTGTTCGCCAGATGCATGCCGACGACGAGCAGCACGGTTCTCCACTGCCGCTGCAGAACCGCTGCCAGCGGCATCCGACCGCGACGGCCCTCCCGTTTCATCTGCTGGAAGACCGGGGTTTCCTCCACCTTCAGCCGGATGAACATGCCGAGGACGACGAGCACCGCGCTGAGGAGGAAGGGCACTCGCCACCCCCAGGAGAGGAAGGAGTCCTCGTCCAGCAGCGCGCTCAGGAGCAGCACGGTCGCCGTGGCCAGAACACTGCCCGCCGAAGATCCGAGCTGCACCCATCCGCCGTAGAACCCGCGCTTGCCCTCATCGGCGTGTTCGGTCGCGAGAGCCGCAGCTCCGGCCCATTCCCCGCCGAGCGCGAAACCCTGCACCAACCGGAAGATCGACAGGAGAATCGGCGCGAGGATGCCAATCGAGCTGTAGGTGGGCAGGATCCCGATGAGGAACGTCGAGACGCCCATCAGGCTGAGGGAGGCGATCAAGGATGCCTTCCTCCCCGCCCGGTCTCCGAAGTAACCGAACGCGATCCCACCGAGCGGACGGGCCAGGAATCCCGCGGCGAAGGTGGCGAACGAGGCGATGGTTCCGGTCGCCGGGTCCAGCTTGGTGAAGAACAGCTGGCTGAACACGAGAGCGGCCATCGTTCCGTACAGGAAGAAGTCGTACCACTCGATGGTCGTGCCGACGAAGCTCGCCATCGCGACCCTCGACATGCGTCTGCGGTACGAGACATCGCCCGCGCTGCGCTTGTTCACCATGCCCGGTACTCCTTTGGACGGGTTGGGTGACCTGGGTAACAACCTTGTTTGCGACCACCTCGGCTGGCTAGGTCCAGTTCAACTTCGATCGATGGAACCAGCCGGTGCACCCGCGAACGCCCAGCACGCGACCATGCCCACGGGTGTGCGTGAAGAGCACGCGGCGGCCCGCTGCTGGGCTTCGGATGGATCGCGGTGGCCGGCTGGCCGAGGACTACACTTGAGGCAGCAGTGACGTGCGTCACTGCTCACCGAGCTGATCGTGAGCTGGTGGTGACATGACCCGGCATCTGGGCAATCTCCCCGGTTCGGAGACCGTCACCAGCTTCGTCGGTCGGCGGGCGATGGTCGGCGAGATCCGCGCGCTGCTCGGTTCCGCCCGGCTGGTGACGCTGCTCGGCCCCGGTGGGATGGGCAAGACCCGGTTGGCGATTCGCGTCGGCGAAACCGCGCACCGGGCTTTCGCGGACGGCGTCTGGCTCGTCGAGCTCGCCGAGCTCCGCGATCCGGCGCTGACCGATCACGCCATCATCGACGCCCTCGGCGTCCCGGACCGATCGGCGGAGTCCTCCGAGGAGGTGCTGATCGAGCACCTGCAGGACAAGTCGCTGCTCCTGGTCATCGACAACTGCGAGCACCTGCTCGACGCGTGCGGGAACGTGATCGCCGCCGTGCTGCGCGCGGCACCCGGGGTGCGCATCATCGCGACCAGCCGCGAAGCGCTGCACGTCCCCGGGGAGCACGTCGTCCCCGTTCCGCCGCTCAGCTTCACCAGCTCCGACGAAGGTGGCGGTGACGGGAACCCGCTCAGGTACGAAGCGGTCGAGCTGTTCGTCCAACGGGCGGCAGCCGCGGTGCGCGGGTTCACCCTCGACGCCGAGAACCACGAGGCCATCGCCAGGTTGTGCGCCCGGCTCGAGGGGATGCCGCTGGCCATCGAGCTCGCGGCGGTGCGGCTGCAGTCGATGGGCGTCAACGAGATGCTGGACCGCCTCGAAGACCGGTTCCAGGCGCTGTCCACCGTCGTCCGGGGCGCACCGGCCCGCCACCAGACCCTGCGCGCCGCGGTGGAGTGGAGCTACGCGCTGTGCTCGCCCGCCGAGCAGACCGCGTGGGCGCGGTTGTCGGTCTTCCCCGGGGGGTTCGACCTCGACGCGGCCCTCGCCGTCATCGGGCACGACTCCCTGACCGCGCAGGAGTCCACCGACGCGGTGACGGGCTTGGTGAGCAAGTCGGTCGTGCTCCGCCAGGTCCGCAGCGCCGGAGCCCGCTACCACATGCTGGAGACCATCAGGCAGTTCGGCCAGGAGCTCCTCCGCGGCAGCGACGCCGAGCTCGACGTGGGCCGCCGACACATGCACCACTTCGCCGACCTGGCGGCTCGCGCCTGCCACGACTGGTCGGGACCCCGGCAGCGGGAGTGGTCCTCGATGTTGCGGCGCGAGCAGGTCAACTTCCGGGAAGCGCTCCGCTTCGGCTTCGACAACGACGCGGACCCGTCCGTGGCCGTGCGGACGACGGTGGACCTGCGCCACCTCTGGGTCATGGGCGCCGGCCGCGAGGGCCGGGAATGGATCGACAAGGCCGTCGCCGCGCTCCACGCCGACACGCCGCTGCGGGCCGAGGCGCTCTGGGTGGCGGGATGGGTCCGCCAGGTCCAGGGCGAACCGACCGGTTCCTCGGCGATCTTGACCGAGTGCATCGACGCCGCCCGGCGACACGGCGATCAGGTGACGCTCGCCCGAGCCGAGCTGTTCCTCGGCGTCAACAAGCTGATCGGCGACGAACTCGACGAAGCGGAGATGCTGCTGTCCGGTTCCCGAGCGATGTATCGGTCGCTCGGAGCTGAGGACTCGGAATCGCTGATCGGGTTGGCCGCCCACGGATGGCTGCGCCTGATCGAGGGTGACAGCCGGGAGGCCGAGGAGATCGCCGAGGAATGCCGCCGGCTCAGCCGGGACATCGGCGAATGCTGGGCGGCGACCTGGGCGCTGTGGGTGCTGGGGCTCATCGGCTGGACCCGTTCCGACGACATCCTCGCCACGGCGGCGCTGCGCGAGGCCATCGAGATCAAGCGGGAGCTCGGCGACTGGCTCGGCATCCCCTGCTGCGTGGAGGTGCTGGTCTGGGTGCTGGCGGAATCCGGGCAGCACCGGCGCGCAGCGCGGCTCATGGGCGCGAACCGGGAGCTCTGGGTGCCGATCGGCCAGCCCATGTTCGGATTCGTCACCTACCTGCAGGCCCACGAGAACTACACCGCAACCCTGCGGGAAGCGCTGGGCGATGCGCAGTTCGAGGCGGAGCACACCGCGGGGAGCCACCTCTCACCGGACGCCACGGTCGACTACGCGCTCGGGACACCTCGGCAGACCCGCACTGCCGCTTCATCACCGCTGACCCGCAGGGAAGGGCAGGTCGCACGACTCGTGGCGGAGGGGCTGACGAACCGGGAGATCGCCGAGCACCTGGTCATCTCGCCGCGCACCGCCGAAGCGCACGTCGAGAACATCCTGACCAAGCTGGGCTACACGTCGCGGGCTCAGATCGCCGCCTACGTCCGCGCGGACCACAGCCCTGATTCCCGTCCGGCTCAGTCCCGGTGAGCCGCGTGACCCTCACGCCTGCGCGGGGTCGTCGAGGTCCGGGAATCAAGCGTCCCCGGCCAGCCGGGGCGCGGGAGCCATGGTCACCGCCACGCGGACCGCCTCGAGGTGGGTCCGGCAGACAGTGCGAGCGCTGTCGGGACCAGGACGGGCGCGGGTGCCCACGGAGTCGCAGATCCAGTTGCCGGTGCACGGGTTGCGATACACGTGGGATGTCTGTTGCGAATCGTGGCTCGTGATTCGGGGCGAGGACATGGTCGAAACTTTCTGACGTGATGTCGGGCGCGGTTCTGATGCGCTCCACGCTCCCCCACGGGCTAACGCTCGACCAGGGCAAAACTACCGAGTTTCCTACGTAGGTCGCGCTCGATCTCGGCAGGCTCCCCGGGATGCGCAGCGAACTACGCAGTGCCACGGATGTCTCCAGGGCCGCGACCGAAGACCCTGGACAAGTCCCAGAACGGCCGACCTAGGCACCGCGATGCTCTTGCAGAATGACCGACAGCACCGACCCGCACCCCGCGCGGATCGGCCCGCGCCCGCTGAGACCCTGCGGTTCGGCTCGGACCTGGTCGCTCCGTGCGGCTGCGGCCGCCGTGCAGAGCACGGGTCTTCGGCACCGGCTGAAGCGACGGTTCCGCCTTCCGTGCCCGTCACGCCGTCGGGAGTGGTTCTCGGGTTCGCTTGCGCATCGCGGCCCAGTAGAGGACGCCCGGGACCAGCAGGCCGATGATCCACGCGATGTCGGCGCCACCCAAGTACCTCACCAGGGGCCCGGTGAAAACACCGTCCACGTTGGAGAAGGGAACCTGCACCGCGAAGCCGACGAAGTAGGCGATCAGCGCGGGCGCGCACCAGCGGCCGTAGGCGCCGTCGGGATCGTACATCGCCTCCAGGTCGTACTTCTCCTTGCGCAGCAGGTAGAAGTCGACCAGGTTGACCGCGCTCCACGGGGTCAGGAAGTAGAGCAGGAAGTGCAGGAACAGCACGAAGTTCGACAGGAAGTCACCGCGCCCGAGCACCGCGATCACGCCGCCGAGCACGCCGACCAGCGCGATGTAGCCGATCCGGGCCGCCGGCGACAGCCCGACCTTGCGGGTGAAGGCGCTCATCGTGGTGGCCACCGTCATGTAGCCGCCGTAGATGTTGAGCACGTTGATGGTGAGCTTGCCCAGGGAGATGGCCAGCAGCAGCGGCAGCACCAGCGCGTCCCCGCCGAGGCCCACCACGTAGGCGACCTCGTGGCCCTTGAACGCCTTGCCCGCCACTGCGTACGCGAGCGCGCCGAACGACATCGCCCAGCTGGCACCGAGCACCGTGCCGCCGTAGGTCCACCAGAACGTCGCGCGGAGGGAGGTGTTCGAGGGCAGGTACCGCGAGGTGTCGGCGACGTAGGGACCGAACGTGAGCTGCCACGACGCGGTCAGCGACAGCGCGAGCAGGAACGCGGGCACGTCCAGCTCCGCGTTGGCCAGCACCGGTCCGAGGTCCTGCGTGGTGACCAGCCGGAAGGTCAAGTACACGAACATCACGACAGACACCGTCGACGCCAGCCAGCCGAAGCGGTGGATCAGCTGGTACCCGACGATGGCCATCGTCGCCGACAGCCCCGCGTAGAGCACGATGCTCAGGTCCACCGGCAGGCTGGTGATCGCCGACAGCGCCTGCCCGCCCAGCACGTTTCCGCTGGCGAAGTACCCGAGGTACATCAGCACCACGAGCACCAGCGGTAACACCGCGCCGTACACGCCGAACTGGGCGCGGCTCTGGACCATCTGCGGGATGCCCAGTTTCGGCCCCTGAGCCGCGTGCAACGCCATCGGCACCCCGCCGACGGCGTTGCCCATCGCGATGGCGACCAGCGCCCACAGCGGATGCGGACCGACGAGCACGGTCAGCGCGCCGGTCACCGCCGAGGTGATCTGCATGTTGCCGGCGAACCACAACGTGAAGAGGCTGCGCGGGCTTCCGTGCCGCTCGCCCTCCGGGATCGGGTCGATCGACCTCCGCTCGACCTGCAAGCCACCGGCCATGTGCCACTCCTCACCCCGTCGAGTTCAGTGCGTTCCATTAGTCGCCGCGACGAACCCCGGAGCAATGCCCGAGGTGGGCTCGGCGTCTTGGATTCCAGACGGATGCGCACGAGCTCCGCGATGCCACGGAGCGCGGGAGGGACCGAGCCCGCTCTTGCCGATGCGGGTGGTACCGGAGGACTCTCGTACCAGATCTGACGTTCAGCGCGAGGGCGTTGTGCCACGCCGGGGGTGTCGCGCATGATCGGCCGCGATACCCGCTCGGACGAGGGAGAGAGCTGTGACGCTGGACGACTCGACGATCGACCCCGCGGAACTCGCGGAGCTGGACCTGTCGAAGGCCAGCGCGGCGAGGGTCTACGACTACTGGCTGGGCGGAGCGAACAACTTCGCCGTGGACCGCGAGGTCGGCGACAAGATCGTCAACGCCGTTCCCGGAGTGCCCGCCGCCGCCCTCGCCAACCGCTCCTTCCTGCGCCGCTCGGTGCAGTGGTGCCTGGCCAACGGGATCGACCAGTTCCTCGACCTCGGATCCGGCATTCCCACCGTCGGCAACGTCCACGAAGTGGCTCAGCAGGGCAACCCGTACGCACGCGTGGCCTACGTCGACAGCGAACCGGTCGCCGTCGCCCACAGCCGCAACCTGCTGCGCGAGAACGCGACGACCACGATCCTCCACGCCGACCTGCGCGACGTCGACGAAGTCTGCGCCGCGCAGGAGGTCGAAGGCCTGCTGGACTTCGATCGTCCGATCGCCCTGCTGACGTTGCTCGTCCTGCAGTACTTCCCGGACACCGGGCACACCGCAGAGATCGTGCGCCGTTACTGGGAGAAGCTGCCGCCCGGCAGCGTGCACATCCTCTCGCACGTGACCGACGACGAACCCGCCATCGACGGCGGTGAAGCGGCCAGGCTCAGCCAGGCGATGGCCACCCCGACCTACGCGCGGACGCACGCCGAAGTCCGCACCCTGCTCGGCGACGCGCCCCTGGTCGATCCCGGCCTCGTCTTCGCGCAGCAGTGGCGCCCCGAGGCGAGCAACTTCGAACCGCAGCACTCCTGCGTCTACACCGCCATCGCGCGGATCGGCACCGAGTGACCCGGCCGTTCGAATCGGCCGCTCAGCGCGCCGATTCGAACGGACTCCAACCGAACGAGGTTCGACGCGGTCGCCGCTCAGCTTCGAACGACCACCTCGCCTTCACCTCGATGCAGCGGCTCGACGAGGAAGATCAGCACCACGCGGCGTCAAGGCGCCGGGCGCCACCATCTTCGCCCTGAGCGCGAAAAACGTTCGCCTAGGAGTTCAGCTCTCGACGCCTCCGGGGCGACATGTTCGACGACGACGCCACTTTCGTCGTACGCGGAGTGCGCACCGGGCCTGCGGGTGGAAGTCTGGCAGCGACCCACTCGACGGTTTCTCGACCGGCTACGAGGGCCCCGCGGTCTGAACGGGGCTGCTTGTTCGACGCCGCTCACCCGGTACCCGACCGTTCACGAACGATGTGACGTGCGGGCCGGGCCCGGCGCAGCGCGCACCACGAGGTCGGTCGACGAAGTCGATCCTCTGGAGGAGCAGCAATGAAGTCCATTCCCCTGTGGGTGGCCGTGCCGGTGACCGTCGCCGTCGCCCTGCCTTTCGGCCTGTGGCTGGGCACGTGGTCGCTGCCGGTGTGGCTGGCGTTCATCGTGTGGGCCGAGTACTTCGCCCTGGGCGCGAAGCCGGTGGTGCTCCGCGTGGTGGTCCCGTCTTTCCTGAGCGGCGTCGTCAGCGCGGCGATCGCACTGATCTTCTCGTTGCTCGTGGGCACGGTCGTGGGCGACGCAGCGATCGTCGCCGCCGGCGACGTGTCGTGGTTCGTGGGCCTCCCGCTGGCGCTGGTTCCGCTCATCTACGTCATGCAGTTCCTGCCGTTCGCGCGGGACACCGGGAGCCTTCCCTACTTCAACGGCCTGTCGATGGGCCTGGCGACGTACTTCATCGGGACCTACGCGAACTTCGGCGGACTGTCGCTGCCCGCCGACAGCGTGCTGCTGCCGCTGATCACCTCGGTGCCCGCGGTGCTGGGCGGGCTGCTCGGCGCCTTCCTCGGCTGGTTCAACGTCGCCATCATGACGCCCTTCGGCCGCCCGGCACCCCGGCCGGCCGACACGGTCGTCGACGCCTGACCGCCGAGGCGGTCACCACCCCGAAGGGCGCACGTTGCCCATCACGCGGGTGACGGTGATCTCGATGACCACGCGTTGGGGGTTGGGGCGAGGCGGCCGGTAGCGCTGGGCGTAGCGCCGTTCTGCTTCGGCGACGGATTCCGGATCGTCCCTGACCAGCGCGGTGCCTTCCAGGGTGCTCCACCGTCGCCCTTCGACCTGGCTGACCGCGACCTTCCTGGCGGGACCGCCCGCCAGGACGTTGCGCACCTTCTTGGTCGCGGCGCTGCTGATGATGCGCGCGATGCCCGTTTCAGGATCGAAGGTGGCGCCGACAGGGACGAGGTGCGGGCTGCCGTCGGGACGCTGGGTGGCGAGCATGCAGATCCGGCGTTCCCGCCAGAAGTCGTCGCCCTCCGAGGCAGGCGCAGCTGGATCGGTGGTCATGAATCCGCTCCGTGGTGTGGTGGATCGAGCTCGTCGCACACCAACAGAGGACGCGACCTCGTGGAGCGGGCAACGCGCCAATCCTCCCCAGCCCGGCAAGCGGAGCCCCTCCGGCCCGGTTCGGCGTTCACGGTTGGGCAGCTGGTGGGGCTAGCCTTTCGGCATGCGTTTCGGCTTTGATCTCGGCTGGGTTCGGGTGATCGTGTGAGCGCCGATCTGCGGGCGTTGACCGAGATGATCATCGCCGACCACCCCGTCAGCGAGGGCGAGCTCCGGAGTGCGGCCAGGGGCCTGGATGCGGAGACCACCAGCGTCCTGATGGACGCCCGCGCCCGGCTGGATCGCCTCCGGGCGAGGGACCGGGAGCTGTCGGTGTTGATGTCGAGCCTGCGGGAGCTCGCCGAGGTGCGCGACCTGCAGCCGCTGCTGCAGAAGCTCGTGGACCGCGCCCACGAGTTGATGGGTACCGATCTCACCTACCTCTCGGAGTACGACGAGGGGACCGACGAGCTGTTCGTCCGGGCGAACAGGGGCGCGTTGTCGGCCAACATGCGGGAGCTGCGGGTACCGGCCGGTGTCGGCCTCGCCAGCCAGGTGGTGCGCACGCGCGCCCCGCAATGGACCGCGGCGTACGACGTCGGATCCTTCCCGCACGACAGCGAGGTGACCGCCGCGGTCCGGGCCGAGCAGATGCGGTCGATCCTCGGCGTGCCGCTGATCGCCTCCGAGCGGGTGCTCGGGGTGCTGTTCGCGGCCGACCGCTCCACGCACGGGTTCAGCACCGAGCAGATCGCGCTGCTCACCGCGTTCGCCAACCAGGGAGCGGTGATCCTGCAGACCGCACGGCTGCTGGCGGCCGAGCGCGAAGCCGCTGCCCGGGCGGAGGCGGCCAGTGCCGAGGCCGAGCGTCGGGCGGCGGCGATGGAGGCCTCGGCCAGCTTGCACGAGCAGTTGACCCGCTTGGTGCTCGCGGGCGAGGGGTCGGACGCGATCGCGCGCGTTCTGGCCGACGCGTTGGAGCGACCGGTGGCGATCGCCGACCGGGAGCTGGGCGCTCTGGCCACCAGCGACGAGGAGGCTGCCGCGTGGTGGACCGACGGCCGGCTCTCGTCCGGGGCGCTGGCGGCCGTGGAGACCGGCCGGGGCACCGCCCGCTGGGTCGACGTCGGCGAGGGTGGGGTTCTGGGGCTGGTCGCGGCGATGGCCGGTCGCACCCTGCTCGGTGTGCTGCTCGTCGGCGGTGAGCCTCTCGACGAGGTGCAGCGGCGGACCATCGAACGCGGTGCGCAGAGCCACGCCCTGGTCACCATGCGGAGCGACGCCGTCGCCGATGCCGAGGAGCGGGTCCGCGGTGAGCTCGTCGCCGATCTGGTCTCGGGACGCGACGACTGGGCCTCGCTCCGGCGGCGAGCCCAGCAGCGAGGAGTCGACCTGACCGGGTTCTGGACACCGGTGCTCGCGGTCGGTTGGGAACAGCAGCGGTGGAGCCTCGCTCGGGCTCTGAGCGGACTGGACCCGCGCTGGTTGGTCGCCCAGCACGACGCCGGTGTGATCGCCCTGGTGCCCGGGGAGCCCGATCCGCACGACCTCGCGCGTCGCGTGCACGGCAGGCTCGCCGAGGCCGGGGACCGGGGCCTCGTGGTCGTCGGTGGAACCCACCCCGCGGAGCAGGTCCCGGGCGAGGTCGTCGACGTCACAGCGCTGTCGCGGATGCTGCCCGGCGTCGGGGTGGCCGATGCGGGCGTCGCGGCACGCGACTACGCCCCGTACCTCGCCCTCTTCGGCGCCAACGGGCAACGTGCCCGCACCTTCGCCCGAGGGCTGCTGGCACCGCTGCTCGACTGGGACGCCGCTCACCGGAGCGATCTGGTCGCGACCCTGGACGCCTACTTGGCGCAGAACGCGAGCATCACCCGGTCCGCGGAAGTGCTCTTCGTTCACGCCAACACGGTCAAGCAGCGGCTGGAGCGGATCACCGAGCTGCTCGGGCCGCAGTGGCGACGGCCGGAGCAGCAGTTCCGGCTCGGCATCGCCGTGCAGCTGCATCGGATGTCCGAAACCGACATGTGAACGACGTGATCGTGGCCTGTTCGGACATGTGCGCCCGGTCACCACTGGGGTTCCCTTGGTTCGTCACCCGTTCAAGGAGGAACTACTCGTGGTCAGCAGAATTCCGGGCTTCCGCAACCTGAGCATCAGCGAGCGGCGCAAGATCGTCGTCGAGACGGCGGGGATCGACATCGCCGATCTCGCGGCCTTCGACGCGGACGGCTTCGACGTCGAGGCCGCGAGCCATCTGAGCGAGAACGTGCTCGGCACCTTCGCGCTGCCCGTCGGCGTGGCCACCAACTTCACCGTGAACGGCGAAGACGTGCTCGTGCCCATGGTCACCGAGGAGGCCTCCGTGATCGCGGCGGCCAGCAACGGGGCCCGGTTCGCCCGCGCGCTCGGGGGTTTCCACACCTCCAGCACGGGTTCGATCATGCAGGCGCAGATCCAGCTCGTCGACCTCGTCGATCCGCACGCCGCTCGGCTGCGCCTGCTCGAGGCCCGCACCGAGCTGATGGATCTCGCCGCCGCCCAGGACCCCAAGCTGGCCGAGGTGGGCGGTGGGGTGCGCGACCTCGTGGTGCGCACGGTGAACTTCGACGACGAGACCTACGTCGTCGCCCACCTGGTCGTCGACGTCCGCGACGCGATGGGCGCCAACGCGGTCAACACCATGGCCGAAGCGATCGCCGACCGGGTCGCCGAGGTCGCCGGCGGTCGGGTCGTCCTCCGAATCCTCACCAACAAGGCCGACATGCGGCTCGCGCGGGCGCGGGCCGTCCTCGACGCCGAGACGCTCGGTGGTCCGCCGGTCGTCGACGACATGGTGCACGCCTACAAGCTCGCCGCCGGTGATCCCTACCGCGCCGCGACCCACAACAAGGGCATCATGAACGGCATCTCCGCGGTCGTGCTGGCCACCGGCAACGACACCCGCGCCGTCGAGGCCGGCGCCCACTCCCACGCCGTCGGAGCCGAGGGACGCTACACCTCGCTGTCGACCTTCGAGGAGAACGCCGACGGCAACCTCGTCGCCACGCTGGAACTGCCGATGCCCGTCGGGCTCGTCGGCGGCGCCACCAAGACCCATCCCGGTGCCCGCGCGGCCGTCGCCCTCACCGGGGTGTCCTCCGCGTCCGAGCTCGCCGAGCTGATCACCGCCGTCGGGCTCGCCCAGAACATCGCCGCCCTGCGCGTGCTCGCCAGCGAAGGCGTCCAGCGCGGCCACATGTCCCTGCACGCCAAGAACATCGCCATCGCTGCCGGTGCAGGACCCGATGAGATCGCGCCCGTGGCGGCCCAGCTGATCGCGAAGAGGAACTTCGGGCACGACCAGGCCGAGGCCGCGCTCGCCGAACTGCGGAGCGGTCGATGACGTCGCCATTCGCGCTGGCGCTGCAGGCCGAGGAGGCGGTCGTGCCCGTTGAACTCACCAGGTTCGCCTCGCCCGCGGCCGCCACCGCCCTCAGCCACTTCGATCGAACGGAGCAACGCTGATGTCCCGACTCATCGAGGTCTGGGGTGACACCGTCGACACCAGGCACATGGGCATGTCCATCGCGCTGGGTGCCGGGATCGCGGCCCCGGCCTTCCTGCTCGGCAGGGCCTTCTTCACGGCGACCGTGGCCGACGAGACCCTGGCGGAGTCCTACGCGCTGCTGCTCGGCCTCGTGGCCTGCCTCGTCGCCGCGGTGATCGCGGCCCGGTTGTTCAAGCCGAAGCGGATCGTCCGGGAGAACTCGACGATCACCGAGAGCAGGCGCGAAGCGCTGGAGGCCATCGCCGCCGACGGAGGCGAGTGGACCGACCCCGCCGAGCTCTCCGCCGAGGTGCAGGAGGAACTTCGCCTGCTCGGGCTGTACGACGTGCTCGTCGAGGCCCACGAGGAAGCGAAGCGGAGACAGGAGGTCCACCCATGATGGAAGCGTTCCTGTGGGCCTTGAGCATGGGCCTCGTCGGTGCGATCGTCTTCGCCGCGATCGGCCTGGTGTCGGGCACGGACGAAACCGCTGTGGTGGCACCGCTGACGCTGCTGGTGGTGCTGCTCGGCGTCCCGCCGGCCGGGGTGTTCAGCTTCTTCCTGGCGGCCGTGGTCGCCAAGCACATCACCCACGCCATCCCCACGACCCTGCTCGGCATCCCCGGCGACACGATGACCGTGCCGCTGCTGGGCGATGCGCAGCAGCTCCGCGAGCTAGGGGTGCCGCACATCGCGCTGCGCAAGGCCATCTCGGGCGGCGTGGTCGCGGCGTTCATCGCGGTGCCGCTGGCGGTGCTGTTCGCCTGGATCCTCTCCCCGATCGCCGACGAGATCGGCGATCTCGCGCCGTGGATCTTCGCCGGTGCCGCGATCCTGATCGCGCTCACCTCGAAGGGGCGCTGGGCGGCGGTGGGCGCGCTGTTCCCGTTCGTGCTGCTGATCGTCGGGATCAACCAGTTCGTGTCGACCCAGCTCGGGTACTCGCTCAGCATCAGCTTCTTCCTCGGCATCGCGACCGGCCCGCTGGTGGCGGACCTGTTCCTGGCGCTCTCCCCCACCGGCCGCAAGACCCTGCACCGGGACGGGCCGACCGAGTTCGCCCTAGCCCCGGACGTGCGGACGTGGAGCGGCCGGATGCCGAACCCGTTGAAGGTCCTCGACCGCAAGCAAACGGCCTACACCTCCGGGGCCGCGGTCGTCTCGAGCGCGACGTTCGTGTTCTCGCCGGTGGCGATGACGGTGCTCATGGGCGAGGTGGTCGGTGCCCGGATCAAGAACGGCTATCACAAGCTCACCTCGAAGATGGCCGTGCGGAACGGAACCACGGAGTCCACCTACATCGCCGAGACGATGATCCCGCTCATCGCGCTCGGCCTGCCGCTGTCCCCGATGGCGGCGGGCCCGGCGGCCCCGCTGTTCAACGCACCGCCGGTCTACACCGTCGACACCGGGACCGGGCAGACCCACAACCTGCACAACTTGCTCGAGACCTGGGAGTTCCTGGTCTTCGGCCTGCTGGCGGTGACGATCGCCTGCCTGATCGCGTACCCGTTCGCGATGACCAACGCCCACCGAGCGGCCTCGTGGGTGCTCAAGAACGTCTCGCACGAGGCGATCATCGGCGCGTTCGCAGGCCTGATCCTGGTGATCTGCCTCTACGAGGGCGGCCTGCTCGCCGTGCTGGTGACGCTGACGGTCGGCCTCATCGGCGGACTCATGAACCGCATGTTCGGCATCCACTCGGGCGTCCAGTTCATGGGCTACTACGCAGCCGTCCTGACCGTACCCGCGATCATCGCCCTCGGTTGAGCCAGGCGGTCGGGGACGGGACGTTTCCGGCCCCTGGCCCGCGAGATCCGACCGAGTTCCCGGCCTGGGCGATCCGCTGAGGCCGGGAACCGATGGGCGTCGGCGACGTTGCCGACGACACCCGCGACGGTGCATCCGAGGAGAGTCGGCCGCTGATGCTCGGCGCTCCTGGGATCGGAGCATCGCGACCAGTACGAGCGCCTGCTGTGACGGATCAACCTCGGTCGCGCATCAGCAGCGCCCGCGCCCCCTCACGACCTCCCCGAAGCACACGACTTGTCACACATCGAAGTCGCACGCCGTCCAAGATGTGATGGTTGTTAACCCATCCAAGCTAATGATTTGAAGTAGCGATAACCGTGGGTTACATTCGGGTGGAGCATCACGGTTTGGTCACGGCGCATCGGCCTCTCGGCGGTCGCCTTGTGCGGCGGTTGTGGCCGGATCTGTCCCCGACGTGGAAGGCGCACGTGAGCGAACTGCACAACGCGGGCCGCCCCTCCCCTGGGCCCGCACCGGACGTGCGGCTGACCTGCCGCATCGGCAGCACCTGGACCGCCTGCGAGTCGGACGCGCCGCGTGCCGCCGCTGCCGACGCGATGAGCGTGCGCGCGTGGTGATCAGCCCGCCCTGGGCCGCGCAGGTGCCCGTCGGCGCGCGGGTCCGGATGGCGGTCCGACGCGTGCGCGAGTCGCTGTCCGGCCTCGCCCTTCGGGCCGCCGAGTCCGCACCGGCCGAACACGCGCGAGATGCCCTCGCCGACGTCGATGTGGCGGCTTCGCCTGCCGATGGCGCGCTCGTGTCCGCTGCCGACGGGGTTCCGCTGCACGTCGACGTCGACGGCGATCCGGGTGCGCCGGTGACCGTGGTGCTCTGCCACGGGTACTTGGCGGACAACAACTTCTGGCACTTCCAGCGCACTTCGCTCGCCCGCGACGCCCGAGTGGTCTCCTACGACCACCGGGGCCACGGCCGGTCCGCGGTCGGCGGGTTGGACGGGCTCAACCTCGACCAGCTCGGCCGCGACCTGGCCGCGGTGCTCGACCAGGCCGTCCCGGAGGGGCCGGTCGTGCTGGTCGGGCACTCGATGGGCGGCATGGCGGTCATGGCGCTCGCCGAGCAGCGCCCGGAGCTCTTCGGTGACCGCGTGGTCGGGGTCGGGCTGGTGACGACCGCGGCCGCACCGGTCAACGGCCGGGCCGTGCTGCCACCCGAGGCGGCCAACCTCGTGCTGGCCATCATCGACCGGCTTCGGCTCACCTCGGTCTCCTGCCGGGCCCTCAGGAACGCCGCGCTCGCCGTGGCGCGAGGATTCTCGTTCGCCTCCCGGGTACCGCCGTCGGTCGTCGACTTCGTCCTCCAGCTGACGCGATCGAATCCCGTCCACGCGTTGGTGGCGCTCGTCCCCCAGTTCCTGACGCTCGACAAGCGCGCGGCGCTACCGGTACTGGGCAACGTGGCCACGCTCGTGGTCGGGGCCGAGCACGACGTGACCATCCCGTCGGAGCACAGCGCCGCGATCGCCCGGGAAGTACCGGGCGCCCGGCTCGAGATGATCCCGAACGCGGGCCACATGGTGCCGCTCGAACACCCCGCGATCATCGACGAACTCCTCCACCAGCTCATCTCCCACGCGAGCGCGCCACGCGCCCACCCGGCCTGACCGCCTCGGCAGACTGGTAGGTCAGCTCGTCCCGTAGGCCTTCTCACCTCGGATCAAGGTCTCGGCGACCTGGGTCCGGTCGTTCTGCCGCGGGTCCACGGTGAAGATGTCGCGGTCCAGCACCACGAAGCTGCCTTCGCGTTGTAGGCCTCGCGCAGCACGGCGGCTTTGATCGAGACGAACACGTTGTCGGCATCGGACCAGGCGGTCGCCGGGTTGTCCGAGGCCAGCGCGGTGTGTTCGACGCGGTCGTAGAACGATCTGATCGGGTAGGCGATCTCGAACTGCTCGCGCGAGAGGTTCCGCCGGTACGCCTCGTACTCGGCGAACAGGAAGATCGAGTGGCTGATCACGCCGAAGGACATCCGCGCCGCGACGACCGCAACGCCACCCCCGACCAGATAGTGCACCTGCACCAGCTCACCGAGCGGATGAACGACGCCGCGGACTGGGCCGACTTCCACAAGCTCGACGAGACGTTCCACCTCGCCGTCGCCGCCGCGACCGGGATCGGCGCGGTTCAGCAGGAGTACGCGCAACTGCTGCGCGAGCTCTACCGCTACTACGTGCCCTACCCGTGCAGCACCTGCGCGAGTCCAACCGGGACCACGTCGAACTCGTCGCAGCCCTCCGCAGCCGCGACGCGGCGTCGGCGGGCGATGTCACCGAGCGGCACGTGGCGGCCCTGCACCAGGACATGTACGTCGGGCTCCCACGCCGCGAAGCCGAAGCAGTTGAGCAGCAGCAGGATTGAGCCGAACGCCTTCTCGCACGAGGTCCGTCCCCAGTGGACGCTCGCGGCCGTCGATCCTCAGGCGGAGCGGGCTCAGTCGTTCTCACCAGCCGAGGATCGCGGCTCATGACGCAGCGAAGCGCGCGCCCGGCGGTCTCGCCGCCGGGACGCGCGCCCGTTCTCACCGCTGTGCAGGCACGGGGACGTCGGCCGCTGCGCCGACGTGGAAGGTGAACCGCGCCTTGCCGATCCAGATCTCGTCGGCATCGAACAGCTCGATGCGCTCCACGGGCCGCCTGTTGACGTAGGTCCCGTTGAGCGAGCCGCCGTCGTAGAGGAAGAACCGTCCGTTCTCGATCTCCAGCTCCGCGTGGTACCGGGACACCGTCACGTCGTCGATCACGATGTCGCAGTCGCGGTGCCGCCCGATCACGGTCAGCGGTGCGGAGATCACGAACTCCGCCCCCTCGTGGGCCCCTCGGTCGACCACCAACCGCGTGCTCGTCCCCGCCTCGCGCGGAGTCGGGATCAACTCGCCCAACCGCCCGGTGACGGGAAGCTCCTGCCTCGGCGCGTCGTGCGACGTGCGCTGGTCGAACAGTCCGGCGACCTCGGCGATCTGACCCATCAGCTTTCCCTTCCCGCAACCAGTGGATTCGGCTCTCGAAGCGTTCCCTCCCCGGGGAACCTCCACGAGCATGCAGGCCTGCGAGGTTCCGCCGACCAGGCATTTGGTCCCGGTTCGGCCGTGTTCCGCGTCACGGCAGCTGGGCGCCGGTCCGGCTGACGAGCACCGGAGTGACACGCGGGGCGCATTCGCACGTCTGGTGCCGGGCGTGCGCGCTCAGCCCCGGCTCGCCGTGTAGCGCAGGACGTTCTCGGAGGTCTCGCCGGAGCGGAACATCCGGCCGAAGGTGTTGATCGACTGGTCCACCGCGCTCTGCAGGGAGACGTTGAGCCACTCGTCGATGAGCGCTCGCTGCTCGCGGATCGCCGGCGCCGGCAGGGCCGCCAGCTCGTCCGCCCATTCCGCGGCCACCGTCACCACCCTCTCCCGCGGGACGGTCTTGTTGATCAGCCCGGTGTGCGCCAGCTCCCCCGCGGTCTTCGGCTCTCCGGTCAGCAGCATCTCCTTGGCGGTGGAGAGCCCGACGTAGTGGTGCAGCAGCGCGGCGTCGACGACGGACGGGATGCCGAGCTTGACCTCCGGGAGCCCGACCAGCGCCTCGACGTGGGCGACCCGCAGGTCGGCGGCGAGGGCCAGTTCGAAGGCGGCTCCGATGCACGCCCCTTCGAGCGCCACGACGGAGATCTGCGGTGCGTGGCGGACGGCGCGCAGCAGCGAGCCGATGCCGGCGATGATGCCGCGGGCCTCGGTCTCGGACACGCCCTGGAAGGTGCCCAGGTCCATCCCGGCCGAGAAGTTCCGTCCCCCGGTGCCGGTGAAGACGAGCACGCGGCAGTCCTCGGAAGCCCCGACGACCGCTCGCTCCAGCGCCGCGACGTCGCTCGCCAGCAGGGCGTTGGCCTTGGCCGGGCGGTTGATGGAGAGGGTGCGGACCTGGCCGTTGTCGCTGATGTCGATGGTCATCGGACGGTCTCCTCCGTCGTGCTCGTGTTGCACCGGCGAGCGCCACGAGCTCGAGGAGAAGCGACAGCACATCGGCAACGTCTGACCTCCGAGCGGGACCTCGGGCGAAGCCGAGGCGGCGCGGCGTTCGATGGGTCAGCGGGCCTCGGTCGGGCCGTGGTTGATCGTCGTCAGCGCCTCGTTGACCTCGAAGATCTTTCCCCGGATGCCTTCGACACCCATCGACTGCAGGCGTTCGGAGTGCATCGCCAGGTACCGCTCGGCGTCGTCCTCGGACTCGAAGAGGTAAACGCCGCCGGCTTCCCCGGCGTCGCGGTTCTCCGTCCAGATCTTCCAGATCAGACCGGGCTCGTCGTTGATGCTGTGCGCCAACTCGGCGAACGCCTCCGCCATGGCCGCACCGAACGGCCCGTCCATGGGGAAGTCGACCTGGAGCAGATGTGGCACGTGGGCACTCCTCTCGATGCGGCGGGACGCGCTGCGCTCGGGACCACGGTACGCGAGGCCTGCGGTGGCATCACCGCTGCGATCAGCGGTCGCGGCGAAGAATTCGGCGTTGCCGATCGGTCGGAGCGGGACGATCGACAGCGCCGGGACCGGTCGAGTGTCGAACCTCGAGCGCGCTGGAGGTCAAGGGCGCGGCGAGCGAAATTCCCGTTCCGGAACCAGTTCGTCCTGCTGCGAAGCGACCCGGTTCAGGTGCGCGCGCGAGGCCTCCCGCGCCGCGTCCGCATCGCCCGCGGCGATCGCCTCCAGGATCGCACCGTGCTCGGCCAGGGTCTGGGGCAGGCTCGCGAGGTAGGAGCCGGCGTCCTTGTACGACTCGCGCAAGCAGGTGTTCACCGGGTCCATGAACCAGGAGAAGAACGGGTTCCCGCCTGCGCGCGTGACGATTTCGTGGAAGCGCACGTCCTCCTCGAGGCACACCTGGTAGTCGCTCATGTGCCGTTCCACGCGTCCCAGCGACGCGCGCAGCTCGGCCAGGTCCTCGCCGGTGCGGCGCGCCGCCGCCAGCGCGGTCACCTCGATCTCGATGATCAGCCGGGTCTCCACCAGCTGCTGGAACGTCGTCGCGTTCATCCCCAGCATCAGCGAGTAGTGCCGGACGATCGCCGAACCGTCCGGTTTGGACACCGTCATCCCGCGGCCGGGCCGGATGTCGACGAGCCCGCGCTGTTCGAGGATGCGACCGGCTTCCCGGATCACCGTCCGGCTGACCCCGTAGCGCTCGACGAGCTGCGGTTCGGTGGGCAACCGGTCCCCCGGGCGCAAACCCTGCGCCAGCAGGTCGTTCTGCAGGCGTTCGGCCACGACGTCCGGCAGGCGCGGCGGTCTTTCCGGCGGCGGGCCTGCGGTCCGCGCGCTCGGTGCGGCCGGGATCGGGGGTTGCGACGGGGCCATGGGAGAACTATCGTCCGATCATCATACGAAGTCAACGGACGACACCTGTTCCCCGGTAGCGGGCCGGCAGTTCGGCCACGCCGCGTTCTTCGTCTCGCGTCAGCGCCACGAAAGCAGAACCGGATGCCTCACAACGACGTGATCACCTGCCGGAACTTCCACACGGGCACCTGGCACGACGCCTCCGACGGCGTGATCGAGCGGCACAACCCCGCGACCGGCGAACTGGCCGCGATCGCCCCTCGCTCATCACCGGCGGACGTCGACGCTGCGGTGGCCTCGGCCGCGACCGCCTTCCGGACCTGGCGCAGAACCCTTCCGGCCGACCGCGCCCGGTACCTGCACGAGCTCGCCGCGGAATGCGCGCACCGCGTCGACGACATGGCCGCCGCCATCACGCGGGAGCAGGGGAAGCCGCTGGACGAAGCGCGCGGCGAAGTCCGGAAGTTCATCACCGCGCTGCACTACTACGCCGAAGAGGCGCAGCGGGTGTTCGGGCGGACCATCCCCAACGACGTCGCCGGTTTCACCAGCATCGTGGAGAAGGAACCCATCGGCCCGGTCGCCGGGATCGTCCCGTGGAACTACCCGATCGAGCTGATCGGCTGGAAGCTCGCCGGGGCGACCGCGGCCGGGTGCACCATCGTCATCAAGCCCTCCGAGCACACCCCGGGCTGCGCGCAGGTCCTCTCCGAGTGCATCGCCGCCGTCTTCCCCAGCGGCGTGGTCAACTTCGTCCACGGCGACGGGGGAACCGGTCAGGCACTGGTCGAGCACCCGGCGATCCGCAAGGTCGCCTTCACCGGGTCGATGCGCACCGGCCAGTCGATCTTCCGCTCGGTCAACGGGATCACCGGCCTCTCCCTCGAACTCGGCGGCAGCTGCCCGATGATCGTCACCGAGCGGGCGGACATCGGCGCCGCGATCACCGGCGCCGCGCGCCGTTCGTTCCGCAACGCCGGGCAGATCTGCATCGCCATCAACCGGATCTACGTGCAGGACGGCGTTCACGACGAGTTCCTGACCGGCCTGGCGGCTGCCGCCGACGCGCTGGAAGTGGCCGACGGGATGGAGGTTCCGTCCGCGGACGTCGGTTCGATGACGATGGAGGAGACCTACCGCCGCACCCTCGACCACATCGAGGACGCTCGCGAGCGCGGCGCCTCCGTGGTCGCCGGGGGTGGACCCGTGGCGGAGCTCAAGCCCGGCCTGTTCCTGCGCCCCACGGTCGTCGCCGACGCACCGGACGAGGCGCTGGTGATGCACGAGGAGACCTTCGGCCCGCTCGTCGGCGTCTCGCGGTTCTCCGACCTCGACGACGCCATCGAGCGGGCCAACGCCGCGCCCGGCGGGCTGGCCGCCTACGCCTACACCGACGACACCCGCGAAACGTTCGCGCTCGCCCGCGAACTCGACTTCGGCAACGTCGCGGTCAACAACGTCGACGCCGGAATCATGAACGCGCCCTACGGCGGCCGGCGGGAGAGCGGTTTCGGTTCCGAACACGGCCACGAGGGCCTCGAATCCTACTTGCAGCTCAAGCACATCAGGCTTCGCCACGGCGCGCGGTGAGGCGCGGAAGGACGTAGCAGCATGCTCATCGGCATCGATCTCGGCACCTCCACCTGCAAGGTCATCGCCGTCAACGGCGACGGCGAAGTGGTCGCCAAGCAGAGCCGCGACTACGCCATGATCAACCTCCGGCAGGGATGGGCCGAGCAGGACCCGGCGGAGTGGTGGCGCGCCACCGATGAGGCGATCGCGGCGCTGACCGCGGCGCTGCCCGAGGGCGGGCGGGAGGTGTCGGGGATCGGCTGTGCGGCCAGATGCACGGGCTCACCGCCCTCGACGCCTCTGGCGAACCGCTGCGGCACGCGATCCTGTGGAACGACCAGCGGGCCGCCCCGCAGTGCGACTGGATCACCGAACGGGCAGGCGGGCTCGACGAGCTCCTGCGGATGACCCGGAACCGGATGCTTCCCGGTTTCACCGGCGGCAAGATCGTCTGGTTCCGGGAGAACGAACCGGAGCTCTTCGCGCGCACGGCACGCGTCCTCAACCCCAAGGACTACCTCCGGCTGCGGATGACCGGGACGTGCGCCACCGACGTCTCCGACGCCTCGGGCACCGGCCTGTTCGACGTGGCCCGCCGCGCTTGGTCCGACGAACTGCTCCAGCTGCTCGACATCGACCGCTCGCTGCTGCCGGGCGTCGTCGAGTCCACCGACCGGACCGGGCGGGTGAAACCCGACCTGGCCGAGCGGTGGAACGTGCCCACCGGCACTCCGGTCTTCGGCGGCGGCGGAGACGCGGTCATCCAGACGACCGCGATGGGTCTCGTCGACGCGGGCGCGGTGGGGTTCACCCTCGGCACCGCCGGGATCGTCGCCGGTGGCGCGTCCTCCTGCCCGGACAACCCCGGAGGCCGGGTCCAGGTGTCCTGCGGCAACGCGCCAGGACGCTGGCACTGCATGGGCGTGTCGCTCAGCGCGGGCGGGGCCTTCCAGTGGTTGCGCGACGCGCTCGCGCCCGCCACCACCACCGATCCGATCTCCTTCGACCGGCTCATCAGCCTCGCCAAAGCCGTCGACCCCGGTTCCGACGGCCTCCGCTTCCTGCCCTACCTGCTCGGCGAGCGGTCCCCGCACGTCGCCCCGGAGGCGACCGGCAGCTGGGTGGGACTGACGCCGATCCACCACGTCGGCCACCTGGCGCGCAGCGTGATGGAAGGGGTGCTGCTCAACCTGCGGGAGATCCTGGAGGTGTGCCGCGACGCCGGGCTCGACTGCGAGCGCGTCATCGCCTCCGGCGGTGCGACCAGCGAGTCGCTGTGGCTGCAGATGCTCGCCGACGTGCTCGACCGGGAGATCGCCGTGGTGACCGGGTCCTCCGAGGGCGGCGCCTACGGTGCCGCGCTGGCCGCGGGAGTCGGCGCCGGCGTGTGGAGCGACTTCGACGAGGCGCTGGCCGGGGTGAGCGTGGAGCGCACCTTCGTCCCCCACCCGGGACCTGCGCGGGAGTACGACCGCGTCTTCCCCGCGCACCGGGAGCTCTACGCCGGGCTCAGGCCTGTCTACCAGGCCAACGCCGAGGTCGTGTGATCAGCTGCTTCTCGCCGGCGCCCGCGAGACCTGCGATGTCAACGTCCACACCCCGGGAGGGAACATGACCGACCTGTTCGCGCTCAACGGCAGGAACGCGATCGTCACCGGCGGCGCGCAGGGCATCGGCGAGGCCATCGTGCTCGGTCTCCGCGACGCCGGTGCCCGCGTGTTCATCTGCGACGTCAACCCCGACACCGGCAGGGCGTCGGCCGAACGCCACGGCGTCGAGTTCGTGACCGCGGACGTCACCGATCCCGACAGCGTGGACGCCGCGTTCGAGCACGTGGTGAGCGCGGGCGGTTCCGTCGACGTCGCGGTGAACAACGCCGGCATCGTGCACAACCACCCCAGCGAAGACCTCGATCCCGCGGACTGGCGCCGCGTGATGTCGGTGAACCTCGACGGCGTGTTCTACAGCTGCCGAGCCGCGGGCAAGCGGATGCTCGCGCAGGGGTCCGGGAGCATCATCAACACCGGCAGCATGAGCGGCCACATCTCCAACCGCCCGCAGCCCCAGTCCGCTTACAACGCGGCGAAGGCGGGCGTCATCCACCTCACCAAGTCCCTGGCCGGGGAGTGGGCCGCTCGCGGTGTGCGGGTCAACTCCGTCTCCCCCGGCTACGTCGGCACCGAGCTGACCAAACGCGGCCTGAGCAACGAGGAGTGGCGCCGGTCCTGGATCGACGGCACGCCGATGAACCGCGTCGCCGAACCCGGCGAGATCGCCCCGGCCGTGGTCTTCCTCGCCTCCGACGCCAGCAGCTACTGCACCGGCACGGACCTCGTCGTGGACGGCGGCTACACCGTCTGGTGACCGGCCGTCCCCTCCCCGATGCCGGATTCGGGGAGGGGACGCGGTTTTCAGGACTCTTCGGTCAGGAACGCCAGCAGGTCGGCGTTGATGGTCTCCGCGTGCGTGGTGGGCATGCCGTGCGGGAGGCCCTGGTAGGTCTTCAGGGTCGCGTTCTTCAGCAGCTTCGCCGACAGGGGCCCGGAGTTCTCGTACGGCACGATCTGGTCGTCCTCGGTGTGCATCACCAGCACCGGCACGGTGATCTTGGTCAGATCATCGGTGAAATCGGTTTGGGAGAAGGCGACGATGCCGTCGTGGTGCGCCTTCGCCGCCCCCATCATGCCCTGACGCCACCAGTTCTGGATGAGCGCTTCCACCGGTTCCACGCCCGGCCGGTTGAAGCCGTAGAAGGGTCCCGACGGCAGATCGCGGTAGAACTGCGAGCGGTTGGCCGCCAGCTGCGCCTGCAAGTCGTCGAACACCTGCCGGGGAAGACCGCCGGGGTTGGCGTCGGTCGCGACCATCAGCGGCGGAACCGCGTTGATGATGGCCGCTGTGGACACCCGGGCCTCGCCGTGCCTGGCCAGGTACCGGATCACTTCACCGCCACCGGTCGAGTGGCCCACGTGAACCGCGTCCTTCAGGTCGAGGTGGGCTGTCACCGCGGCGAGATCGTCGGCGTAGTGGTCCATGTCGTGGCCTTCACCGGTCTGGCTGGAGCGCCCGTGCCCGCGCCGGTCGTGGGCGATGACCCGGTAGCCGCGCTCCAGGAAGAACAACATCTGGGCGTCCCAGTCGTCGGCCGAGAGCGGCCAGCCGTGGCTGAACACGATCGGGGTGCCCGAGCCCCAGTCCTTGTAGAAGATCTCCGTGCCGTCGGTGGTGGTGATGGTGCCCATGCAGTTCCTTCCTCGGGTCTGGAGCGACGCGGTGCAGCCGCGTGTCCGGGTGGACTCAACACCGCCCGATGCTCCGCACGCCCCGGCCGCCCCTCCAGGGCCTTAAGTCACTTCGCGCCCGGCACCCACCGTGCCAGGCATGTTTCGAGCCTGCGGCCGGACGGGTAGGTGGGGCGGGTGGCCGCACCGCTGTCCGACGAGTTCGCGCCTCTCGACCGCGCGTGGCTCAACACGGCTCACCAAGGACCCATGCCGCTGGTCGCGGCAGCGGCGGCGCGCGAGGCGATCGAGGCCAAGCTCGACCCGCGCCGGATGTCGGACGAGGCGTTCTTCCAGGTGCCGGCCGCGCTGCGCCGCTCGCTCGGCGAGCTGGTGGGTGCCGGTGGCGACGAGATCGTGCTCGGCAACAGCACCAGCTACGGCCTGAACCTGCTCGCGCACGGCCTGCCCCTGCGCGACGGCGACGAAGTGCTGCTGGTCGAAGGCGATTTCCCGGCCACGATCTACCCGTGGCTGCCCTTGCGGCGCCGAGGGGTGCGCCTGCGCACCGTTCCGGCGCCGTCCGGCGCTCTCGAACCGGAGGACCTGGACGCAGCGCTGACCGACCGCACCCGCGTCGTGTGCACGAGTTGGGTGTTCTCGTTCAGCGGTCATGCCGCGGAGGTGACCGCCCTGGTCGACGTGTGCCGTCAACGGGAGGACGTCACCTTCGTGCTCAACGGTTCCCAGGCGGTCGGCGCCCGCGCCGCCGACGTCTACGACCTGGGCGTCGATGCGCTGGTGAGCTGCGGTTCCAAGTGGCTGTGCGGCCCGTACGCGACGGGTTTCGGCTGGCTGCACCCCGCGCTCGTGCGGCGGCTGGACTACGAGCAGGGGTACTGGCTCGCCCAGGTCGACGAGATCGCGAACCCGCCCGGGCGCTACGCCCTGCGCCAAGACCTGGGCGCCGCCGCCTACGACGTCTTCGGCACCGCGAACCTCTCGGTCTTCCCCGCCTGGCACCGCGCCGTGTCCTTGCTGCTGGAGCACGGGATCCACGAGGTCGAGCGGCACGACCAGGCGCTGATCGACCAGCTCGTCACCGGTCTGCCTGCCGGGTGGACCCTGCGCAGCCCCGAAACCGGTTCGCGCCGTTCCACTCTCGTCTTCGTCGAGCCGGAACCACCGGACACCGTGGCGCGAGCGCTCCGCCGCCTGGACGGCGCCGGCGTCGACGCGGCCGAACGCGCGGGCAGGCTCCGCCTCTCACCGCACGTCCACAACACGCCCGCTGACATCGAGCGCGCCCTCGCAGCGCTGTCCGCCTGAGCGCCCACCCCGCGCGATCCCGGGGTGGGCGCCGGCGGCACCGGATCAGGCGAGGTGGGCGAGGATGGCTTCGACGATCTCGTCGGTCTTGGCGGTTCCGCCGACGTCGGGGGTGAGCAGTCCCGAGGCGGTGGTGGCCTCGATGGCCTCGCGGACGCGCGCGGCCTCGTCGGCCAGGCCGAAGTGCTCCAGCATGAGCGCGGCGCTGCCGATCGCGCCGATCGGGTTGGCCAGGCCCTGACCTGCGATGTCGGGAGCGGAACCGTGGACGGGCTCGAACATCGACGGGAACCGGCGGTCGGGGTTGAGGTTGGCGCTGGCGGCGAGCCCGAGGCTACCGGCCAGGGCCGAACCGAGGTCGGAGAGGATGTCGGCGTTGAGGTTGGACGCCACCACCACCGACAGGTCCTCGGGGTGCAGGACGAACTTCGCCGACATCGCGTCGACCAGCACGCTCTCGGTCTCCACGTCCGGGTAGTCGGCGGCCACGCGCTCGAAGACCTCGTCCCAGAGCACCATGCCGTACTGCTGGGCGTTGCTCTTGGTCACCGACGACACCCTCTTGCGCTCGCGCCCGCGCGCGAGGTCGAAGGCGAACCGCATGATGCGCTCGCAGCCCTTCTCGGTGAACAGCGCGGTCTGCAACGCCACCTCGTTGCCGGGTCCGCGACCGGCGAGGTTGCGCCCCCCGAGCCCGGCGTACTCGCCTTCGCTGTTCTCCCGGACCACCACCCAGTCCAGCGGGGTGTCGTCGGCCTTGCGCAGCGGCGAGGTGATGCCGGGGTGGAAGTGCACCGGCCGGACGTTGGCCCACTGGTCGAAGCTCTGGCAGATCCGCAGCCGCAGGCCCCACAGGCTGATGTGGTCGGGCACCGACGGCCAGCCGACGGCACCGAAGTACAGCGCGTCGAAGTCCTGCAGCGCTTCCAAGCCGTCGTCGTCCATCATGCGACCGGTCTTCTCGTAATACCCGCAGCCCCACGGGAACTCGGTCCAGTCGAAGGCGAAGCGGCCACCGGACCCCGCGGCCAGCGCGTCCAGCACGGCGCGGCCGGCGGCGACCACCTCGGTGCCCACACCGTCTGCGGGGATGGCGGCGATGGTGAACGTGCGCTGTGCTGACATCGGGTGACTCCCTGCTGCGTTTCGACTCGTGTTGTCACCGAGTGAAGACCGGCGGGCGACCGGACGTCCAACACGCGCTACCGATCCGGTTGATAGGTGCTGGCTATGTCGTCTGCTCCAGGTAGTCGACCGGCGCGTAGGAGCGGGCCACGGCCAGGAACGCCTGAGCGGCCGGTGTCAGCGGTGCGGACCGGCTGACCAGCGAGACGTGCAGCTGGGACGGCGGGTCGATGCGCGCGGCCCGGGCCCCGGCCCGGCGGGCCAGGGGTGCCCAGGCCGAGGGCAGCACGGCGAGCCCGACGCCCTGCAGCACCAGCGGCAGGATCGAGGTGCGGTGAGCGACCTCCGCCACGATCTCCAGGTCCTCGCCGGAGGCGAGCATCTCGTCGACGATGCGGCGCATCTGGCTGCCGGGCGGCGAGGCGATCAGCCGGGCGCCCGCCAGGGCCGCCCGCGGCACGGGGTCCTCCTCCGGGAAGCCCGCGTCGTCCGCGCCGACCACGACGAAGTTCTGCGATTCCAGCGGCAGCACGTCCACGCCCGGGGCCAGCACGCTGCCGGGAGCTCCGACCAAGCCGAGTTCGCAGGCACCGTCGCGGACCTTCTGCACCACCTCCTCCGGCGTGAAGGCGGCGTCCGCGCCGACGATCACGCCCGGGTGCTGCCGGGCGAACAGGCGGGTCAGCGTGCTGAGCGGCTCGATGCCGGGCGAGGGCATCGTGACCAGCTCCACGCGACCGCGCTGCACGCCCTTCAGCGAATCCATCGTGGCTCTGGCCGTGCGCAGGTCGCGCAGGACCTCGCGCGCCGGACCGATCAGCTCCTTGCCCGCATCGCTGAGCACCGCGCCGCGCCCGATCCGGTGGAACAGCCGGACTCCGAGCTCGCGTTCCAGACCGGCGACGGCCTGCGACAGCGACGGCTGCGCGATGTGCAGCTTCTGCGCCGCACGGCCGAAGCCGTCGTTGTCCACGATGGCCACGAAGTACTCGAGCTGACGTGCGTCCATCCGCACCTTCCTCGGGAGCCGGCGAACTCGGATCGGCCCAGCTTAATCGGCATGCACGCGGCTCACCGACATCGTGTTCAAGGTCCCGAGCTTCGTGATGAAAGCCGCCCCGCTCGGCGCTTTCGGCGCGATGGCCTACGCCATCGGCAAGTTCGGACTGTCCACGCTGTCCAGTCTCGGATCGCTGATCGCCCTGTTCTACATCACCTCGATCCTGTTCGTGGTGGTCGTCCTCGGTGGACTCCTCGCCGCCTACGTCCGGCTCAACCTCTTCCAGCTCTTCCGCTACCTCAAGGACGAGTTCTTCCTCGTGCTGGGCACTTCCACCGCCGAACCCGCCCTGCCCGGCCTGATGCGCAAGATGACCTTCATGGGCGCCGACCGCACCACCGTCGGCCTCGTCGTCCCGACCGGCTACAGCTTCAACCTCGACGGCGCCGCGATCTACCTGTCGCTGGCCACCCCCTACATCGCCCAGGCCACCAACACCCCGTTGAGCATCACCCAGCAACTCGGGCTGCTCGCCGTCATGCTGCTGACCTCCAAGGGCGCCGCAGGCGTCGCGGGCGGCGGGTTCGTCGCCCTGACCGCGACGCTGTCCACCGTCGGCACCGTTCCCGCCGCGGGCATCATGCTGATCTTCGGCATCGACAAGTTCATGTCCGAGTGCCGCGCCCTGGTCAACTTCTACGGCAACGCCGTGGCGACCCTGGTGATCGCCAAGTGGGACCGGAACCTCGACATCAACCGAGCCAGGCAGGTCCTCGCCGACCCCACCACCGCCGAACGCTCAACAGCACCCGAAGAACCCGACCCCACCACCGGCAGCACCGCCCTCACCCCGGGCGGCAGCCGGTGAGGGCAGTGCACTCGCCCGTTGGATCAGCAGGGATCGGGACCGTCGCTCACCGGGTGAGGACGGTCCCGATCCGGGTGGTCAGCTCGACGCCGCCACCGGTTCCTTCTCGGGGTCTTCGCCCTCGGCGGGGGCGATCACGAGCGAGCGATCGCCCCCTCCCTCGCCGAAGTCGGCTCGCAGCCACCTGACCAGCGACACCGCGACGATCGCCAGCACGAAGATCAGCGGGAACGCGGTGATGATGGACAAGGTCTGCAGGGCTTCGAGACCGCCGGTGTACATCAGCACGATCGACACCCCCGCCAGCACGATCGCCCAGAAGACGCGGTGCCACCTGGTCGGTTCCACGTCCTGCGGCAGGTCCTTGGACGCCACCGCGGCCATGGTGTAGGCCGAGGAGTCCAGCGTCGTGGCCAGGAAGACCACCATCAGCAGCAGGAAGGCCACCACCGCGAACGAGCCGAACGGCAGGTGCGCCAGGGTGGCGATGATGCCGGCCGTGTCGCCCTGGTTCTGCACGATGTCGGCCACCGGCACGATCTTGTTGAGCTCGAAGTACAGCGAGGTGTTGCCCAGCAGCATGAACGCCAGCCAGCACCCGGCGCTGCCGGCGAGGCACATCGCCCCGATCAGCCCGCGGACCGTGCGGCCCTTGGAGATCTTGGCGGTGAACAGGCCGACGAACGGTGCGTAGGCGATCCACCAGCCCCAGTAGAAGATGGTCCAGGTCTCCTCGAAACCGGATCCGCCCACCGGGTCGGTGTAGAAGCTCATCTCCACGAAGTTCTGCAGCAGGATGCCGAAGCTCTGGGTGAAGGTGTCGATCAGGAACACCGTCGGGCCCAGCACCAGGATGAACAGCCCGAGTCCGAGGGCCAGCCACACGTTGATGTCGGCGAGGCGCTTGAGCCCCTTCTGCATCCCGAGGAACACGCTCACGCCGAAAAGCGCCGTCCAGACCACGACGATCCCGATGTCCAGCGGCGTGCCCTTCTCCAACGGGGTCATCGAGGCGATGCCCTCGGACACCAGCGGGACCTCGAGTCCCAGCGACGTGCCCGCGGCTCCGATGAGGCCGAAGATGAACAGCACGTCGATCATCCGCCCGAGCCAGCCGTCGGCCCGGTCCCCGATGACTCCGCGGCACGCGTCGCTGAGCCGCAGGGTCCGCTGCTTGCGCACGTGGTAGACGTAGGCGAGCGCGAGCGCGGGTAAGCAGAACAGGCCCCACGCGGTGAATCCCCAGTGGAACAGCGGGTAGGTGGCGGCCCAGTCGGCCGCTTCGGTGCTGCGGGGCTGGATGCCCATCGGTGGCTCGACGTAGTAGTACGACCACTCGATGACGCCCCAGTAGATGATCCCACCGCCGATGCCCGAGGTGAAGATCATCGCCAGCCAGCTGTGGGTGGAGAACTCTGGTCTGTCGTCGCGACCGCCGAACTTCACCCGGCCGTAGCGGCTGAAGGCCAGCCACCCGAGGAAGCCCGCGACCGCGGCGGCGAACCAGAGATAGAGCCACCCGAACTTCCCGGTCAGCACACCGAGCGCGCTGTCGAGAGCCTGTTGACCACGTTCCGGGGCGACCATGACCGGGACGCAGATCGCGGCCACCAGCAGCACCGAGAACCAGAAGATCCGTCTGTCGATTCGAACTTTTCCGCCTGTCGCAGGGATGACGGAAGCACCTCCACATGTTCGTGGCCGACGACGGCCGGGCGGGTCGTGCCGCGCCGCGCCTCGTCGTCCGTGTCTCGCGGGCCGCCGGGAGCGAGCCGTGGCCGATGCGTGTGTTCCACGCCGGGCAGCAGGCGCTCTCCGAGCGGATGGGCGTTGCGATTCGACTGATGAGTCAGTTGCGCAACGGCGTAAACCTTGAGCCCTTTTGTCCGTCCCGTCAAGTGCCGGTCGCCGTAAGCGCATTTCAACTGGCATTTTTCGAGGCGCGCAACGCTGCGACCAGCTGCTCGCAGCTTTGCGACGAGCTCACGCGTTGCGATTGTCGCAATGCCTGTTAGTGTTCGGGGTCGTGGAGGACATGGAGTCGCCGTTGCGCGGCCGGGTGAAGGACGTGCTGCGCGCGCACCCGGGCAGCCAGCGCGCGTTCGCCGAGCAGATCGGGCTGGACGCCACCAAGCTGTCGAAGTCGCTGGCCGGCACGAGGCGCTTCACCCCCGCCGAGCTCACCCGCATCGCCGAGGTCGGCAACGTGACGGTGAACTGGCTGATCAACGGCAGCGACGAGGCCGACACGGTCGCCGCCGCCCCGCAGCGCTCAGCCGTCCTGGCCCGCACCACCGACGCGCGCGAGGCCGGGCGCCATCAGCAGATCCTCGACGCCGCCTGGCACCTGATCGCCGAGCACGGCTACCACGCGGTGCGGATCTCCGACGTCGCCAAGGCGTGCGGGGTCAGCGCGGCCACCATCCACTACCACTTCCCCGGCCGCGACGACCTGCTCACCGAAGCGCTGCGGCATTCGGTGCGGCAGGCGTTCGACCGGCAGGTCGCCGAACTGCACAGCATCGACGACGCGCACGAACGACTGCTGCGGCTGGTCGAGCTGCAGCTGCCCAAACCCGGCCTGCTGCGGCTGGAGTGGTCGATCTGGCTGCAGGTGTGGAACGAAAGCGCGCGCAACCCGGAGATGGGCGTGCTGCACTCGGATTCCTACACCCGCTGGCACGACACGATCGCCCGCACCATCCGGGAGGGCCAGCAGCAGGGCGTGTTCGTCAGCGACACCGACCCCGACGACCTCACGGTGCCGCTGACCGCGCTCATCGACGGCTTGGGCATCCAGGTGCTCACGTCCAGGCCCGGCCGCTCCGTCGAGCGGATGCGGCAGGTGCTGCACGACCACGTCGAGCGCGAGATCGTCCGGCACTAGGAGCTGGGTGCTGCTTCGCGTGGCGGTGCGGGTCGCGGAACCCGAGCGCCTCCGCGGACATGCGCCACCCCCGGTCCGCGAGCCGGCGGCCTGAGCACCGGGTGCTCAGGCCGCCGGTCTCATGCGGGCAGCGTGACGTGCTCCGGTGTGAGGTCGGTGATCCGGCTGACACCGAGCAGCTGCATGGTGCGGGTGATCTCGGAGCTCAGGATCTCCACCGCGCGGTCGACCCCGCGCTCGCCGCCGGCCATCAGGCCGTACAGGAAGGCCCGTCCGATCAGGCATCCGCTCGCACCGTTGGCGACGGCCGCGATGATGTCGGCACCGCTGAGGATGCCGGTGTCCAGCAGGATTTCGGCGCGGCCCTGGAGCTCGTCGACCACCCGCGGGAGCAGCTTCAACGGCGTGGGCGCGCGGTCCAGCTGGCGACCGCCGTGGTTGGACAGCACCACCGCGTCCGCACCGGCGGCGACGACGTCGCGGGCGTCGGTCGTGCTCTGCACGCCCTTGACCACGAGCTTGTGCGGCCAGAGCTCCCGCAGCCACTCCAGGTCGGCGAAGGTCACCGTGGGGTCGAACATGGTGTTGATCAGCTCGGCGACGGTGCCGTCCCAGGACGACAGCGAGGCGAACGACAGCGGTTCGGTGGTCAGCAGGTTGAAGCTCCACGCCGGGTGCAGCACGCCGTCGACGAAGGTGCGGGCGGACAGCGCGGGCGGGATCGTCAACCCGTTCCGCGCGTCCCGGTGCCGGGCGCCCGCGACCGGGGTGTCGACCGTGAGGATCAGCGTGTCGTACCCGCTCGCCAGCGCTCGGTTGACCAGGTCCTCGCTGGCTTCGCGGTCCTTCCAGAGGTAGAGCTGGAACCACTTCCGCGCGTTCGGCGCGGTGCTGGCCACGTCCTCGATCGACGTCGTGCCCATGGTCGACAGCGAGAACGGGATGCCGACCCGTTCGGCGACGCGGGACACCGCCCGCTCGCCCTCGTGCTGCATCATCCGCGTGAACCCGGTTGGGGCGAACGCGAACGGCAGCGCCGAGCGCGCGCCGAGGATCTCGGCGGACGGGTCCACCGCGGAGACGTCGCGGAGCACAGCGGGGTGGAACTCGACCTGCCGGAACGCCTGCCGCGCCCGCCGCAGGCTGATCTCCTCCTCGGCGGCCCCGTCGGTGTAGTCGAACGGCGCCTTCGGCGTGCGGCGACGCGCCAGCTGCCGGAGGTCGGCGATGGTGTGCGCCCGGGAGAGCCTGCGCCGGGTGCCGTCGAGCTCGACGGGACGTGGCCGCAGGAGGGGTTTCAGCTCTGACCAGCGGGGGATTTGCCGCTCGCTCACGGGTTTCCTCTCTTCGTCGATCGGTGGGTCGGGCGGTCCGCTACTGCGGCAGCATCCAGGCCAGCACGGTCGCCTGGAGGAAGACGAGCACGCAGAGCGCCAGCAGCAGTCCCAAGCTCCACTTCAGAGTGACCCGCAGCAGCGTCGCCTCCTGGTTGACCAGGCCGACCGCGCTCGCCGCGATGCTCAGGTTCTGCGGGCTGACCATCTTGCCCATCACACCGCCGGAGGTGTTGGCGGCCACCAGCAGGGCCGGGTCCACGCCCACCTTCTGCGCGGCCACCTGCTGCAACCCCGCGAACAGCGCGTTCGCGCTGGTGTCCGATCCCGTCACCGCGACGCCGATCCACCCCAGCACCGGGGACAGGAAGACGAACGCCGCGCCCGCGGCGGCCATGGCGGTGCCGATCGTGGTGGTCTGCCCGGACTGGTTCATGACGTAGGCGAGGGCGAGCACGCAGACGACCGCGAGCGCCGACCACCGCAGCGACTTCGCGGTGCCGACCAGGTCGGAGAAGGCGGCGCGCAACGGGATCCGGTAGGCGGCCACGACGCCGAATCCGCAGAGCAGGAGCAGGCTTCCGGGCGAGGACAGCCAGCTCAGGCTGAAAACCGTGGTGCTGGAGGGCTCCCCGGACGCGGTCAGCAGCTCGCCGTGCAGCCCGGGCCACGGGATCTTCACGGTCGTGGCGTCCAGGGCGTCGCCCAGCGGTTCCCACAGCTTGACCACCGAGAACACGACCACGACGAGGACGTAGGGCAGCAGGGCCATCGCCGTCCGGGCGGGGCTGAGCCGCTGCCGCTCGGACACGATCGTCCGCGTGGCGGCGGCAGCGCCGTCTCCGGGACCGTCGGCCGGCGTCGCGCGCCCGATGCGCTCGTGCGCCGCTTCGCCGCCGCGGGGCCGCCAGAAGCGGAGGAGCACCACCAGCGCGACGGCACCGACGAGGGAGGACACGATGTCGGTCAGCTGCACCGACATGTAGTTCGCGCAGACGAACTGGGCGAGGGCGAAACCGACGCCGGTCGCCGCCGCTGCCTGCCAGGTCTCCCGCAGGCCGCGACGTCCGTCGACGATGAGGACGAGCAGGAACGGCACGACCAGCGCCAGCACCGGGGTCTGCCGTCCGACGACGGCACCGATGTGCTCGTAGGGGATCCCGGTCAGCTCACCGGCGGTGATGATCGGGGTGGCCAGGGCGCCGAAGGCGACCGGCGCGGTGTTGGCGAGCAGCACGGTGACGGCGGCGCGCAGCGGTGGGAAGCCGATCGCGACCAGCATCATGCCGGTGATCGCCACGGGTGCGCCGAACCCGGCGAGGGCTTCGAGCAGTCCGCCGAAGCAGAAGGCGATGACCACGGCCTGGATCCGAGGATCGGGCGAGATCATGCCGAAGCACGTGCGCAGGTCCTCGAAGCGCCCGCTGGTCACCGTGAGCTGGTAGAGCCAGATCGCGGTGAAGACGATCCACATGATCGGCAGCAGGCCGAACGCGGCGCCCTGCCCGGCCGAGGACAACGCCATGCCGACAGGCATCCCGTAGGCGGCGACGGCGACGGCCAGCGCCGCCGCGAGCCCGGACAGAGCCGCCCAGTGGGCCTTCACGCGGAATGCGCCGAGCAGCACGAACACGGTGACGAGGGGCAGGGCGGCCAGCACGGCCGAGAGCACCAGGCTTCCGCCGATCGGCGCTAGATCCGGTTGGTACACAGGCGCGACACCTCTCTGAGTCAAGACCGCCAATGTCGACCTTTATGTGGTCGGACCATAAGGTGGCTGTACCCTAAGAGCCTCAGAACGGGATGTAAAGGTTTCGGGGGCACCGATGGCCGGGAGCGAGATCGACGACGATCCCCACGCGGGCGGATCGTGGCGCCCGGTGGCGCGCGCGCGGACCTACGAGCTCGTGATCGAACGGGTCGAAGAGCAGATCGTGACCGGCCAGCTGAAGGTGGGCGATCGGCTGCCCGCCGAGCGCGACCTGGCCCAGATGCTGGGCGTGAGCCGGGGCGCGGTCCGCGAGGCGTTCCGCGCGCTGGAGGCGCAGGGCGCGCTGCGCATGTCGGTCGGCACCGGACCCGACGCGGGGACGACCGTGGCCGCCACTCCCAGCAGCGCCCTGAACCGGCTGCTGCGCCTGCACGTCGCGCTGGCCAACTTCCCCATCCAGCACGTCGTGGACGCGCGGGTGATGTTGGAGCGCGAGAGCGCCCGGCACGCCGCCGAGCGCGCCACTCCGGCCGATCTGGAGGAGATGCGCGAGCTGCTCGAGGCCATGGACGATCCGGACTGCGACCGCGAGCGCTTCAACGAGCTGGACACCGATTTCCACGTCGCGATCGCCGAAGCGGGCGGTAACCGCCTCGTCGCCGACATGACGATCGCGATCCGCGAATCCATGCGCCGGCCGCTGCTGAACGCGTTCCGGGACCTGGGCGACGCGTGGTACCCGATTGCCGACGGGCTCAGGAACGATCACCGCTCGATCCACCAGGCGCTGGAAGCCGGCGACGGCGCCGCGGCGCAGGACCACGTCGAGAAGCACATCCGCGGCTTCTACCGGGACGGCTGGGGAGGCTACTTCTCCAGCTGACCCCGGCGGTCCGCTCGGTCAGTGCTGGTTGAGCCGGCGGTAGCGGGACGGGGTCGTGCCGGTGGCGGCGCGGAACTGGCGGTTGAAGTTCGACAGGTTGGTGAAGCCCACCCGGTAGCAGATCTCCGCGACGGGCAGCCGCGTGGTGCGCAGCAGGCGGGACGCCTCCGTGACGCGCATGCGGCTCACGGTGCGGCTGAAGCCGACGCCGGTGGCCTTGGAGAACAACCGGGAGAAGGCGTCGCGGCTCAGGGCCACCTCGTCGGCCACGTCCCGGAGCAGCAACCGGTCCGCGAGGTGGTCGGTGATGTAGCTCAGCGCCCGGTTGAACAGCTCGGTCTCCTCGACGTCCAGGCGGTAGGAACCGCCGTGGCTGTCGAGGTAGTGGCGGTCGGACTCGGGAGACTCGGCGAGCACGCTGAGCAGCTCGGTGACCGCGGCCAGGCGCCGCAGGCCGAAGGCGCCCTGGACGGCTTCCAGGGCCGCCGTGCCCTCCTCCGCCGACCGGCCGCCGAACTCGATGCCGCGCGCCGCGTCGTCCAGCAACGGACGCAGGGACTCCAGTTCCGGCAGGTTCTCGGCGGCGGCGAAGAACCGGTCCTGGTCGAGCTGCAGGACGGCGTCGCGGTTGCGCACCGGCTCGTCGTCGTCGAGGTGGGAGATCCAGTTGTGCGGGAGGAAGGACCCGATGAGGCACAGGTTTCCGGGCCCGAACGGACCCACGTAGTCACCGATCATCATCGTCCCGGAGGACTCGCGGACGAGGTGGACCTCCACCTCGGGGTGGTGGTGCCAGCGGGCCAGCGGGTGCGGCCAGTCGTGCTGGTGCCACCGCACGGAGCTCGACGGGTCCGGGACCACGAGTTCCCGCACCGGCGAGGCGGTTTCGCCCGTGCTGCTCCGCGCGGCGGCACCCACGGTCAGGCTCCCGCCACTCTGATCTGGATCTTGGTGTCGCCCGGTCGCGCCTCCGCCCCGCGCTCGAAGGCGGCGACGGCCTCTTCCACCGGGTAGGTCGCGCTGATCAAGTCGCCCAGATCTACCGACGGGGAAGCCGCCAGCTCGATGGCCCGCGGGTAGGCGTTGGCGTAGCGGAACACCGTCTCGATGCGCAGTTCCCGGGCTTGCGCGGCGGCGACGTCCAGCGGCACCGGATCCACGGGGATGCCCACCAGCACGACCGTCCCGCCCGGGGCGGGGGTCTCCCACAGCGAGCCGAAGGCGCGCGGGTTGCCGCTGGCCTCGAACACCACGTCCGCACCCCAGCCGTCGGTGGCCTCGCGCACCACGTCGGCCAGGTCCTGCCGGGTGGCGTCGACCGGGTGGATCGTCGGGTACGCCTCGATCTTGGCGAACTTCTCCGCAGCGACGTCCGAGATGTACACGCGGGACGCACCGCTGGCCGCGGCAGCGATGGCGGTGAGCACCCCGATCGTCCCGGCACCCGCGACGGCGACCACGTCACCGGGCGAGATCCCCGCCTTGGTCACCGCGTGGACGGTCACCGCGAAGGGCTCGATGAGCGCGCCCTCCTCTAGGGACAGCTGGTCGGGCAGCTTGTAGGTGAAGTCGGCCGGGTGCACGACCTCCGGCTGCAGGCAGCCGTCCACCGGCGGGGTGGCCCAGAACCGCACGTCGGGGTCGACGTTGTACATGCCCAGGCGCGAGGCGCGGGAACGCGGGTTCGGGATGCCCGGCTCCATGCACACCCGGTCGCCGACGGCCAGGTGCGTCACGCCCTCGCCGACCTCCAGGACGGTGCCGGAGGCCTCGTGGCCGAGCACCATCGGCGCTTCGACGACGTAGGGCCCGATCCTCCCGTGGGTGTAGTAGTGGACGTCGCTGCCGCAGATGCCGACGGTGTGCACGCCGATGCGCACTTCGCCGTGGCCGACCTGCTCCAGGCCGGGGACCGGGCGGATCTGGATCTCGTGCGGGCGTTCGAGGACGACGGCGTCCATCGTCTTCTCCTGCGGGGTGGGGGCGGTCGTGGGGTTCATCGTCGCAGGTCCTCTCAGGCGGCGTTGGCCAGGCGCTCGCGGCGCGGGAGCATCCGGCCGGTCTCGGTGGTGATGCCCGGCTGGGGTGGGTGGATGAAGAACGTGGTGATGGTGCCCAGCACCATCAGGCCCGCGAAGGCCCAGCACACGCCGATCGGGCCGATCACCGGCAGCAGCGCGGTGGCGATGCCCGGGCCCGCGAACGTGGTCAGCCCGGAGGCGAGGTTGTGGGCGGAGATCGCCGCTCCGCGGTGCTCCGGCGCGAGCGCCGGGAAGATCGCGCCCATGGGCACGAAGGCGGTGACCGACAGCGCGAAGAGCACGGCGGGGACGATCATCAGCGCGAAGCTCGCTCCGAACCACACCGGGAAGTAGGCGAAGGCCAGGGTCGCGATCGCCATGCCGCCGAAGCCGTACCAGCGCATCTGGCGCATCCAGCCGAAGCGGTCCCCGAGCCGGCCCCACATGATGTTGGAGGCGATGGTGATGGCGTTGGTGATCGCCCACAGGGTCATCCACTCGGGCAACGAGAACCACGCCTGGCCGCCGACGTCGTCGGTGGTCAGGTAGAGCGGCATCATCATCGGGAACGCGTAGAGCGTCAGGTTGCACAGCACCCGGATGACCACGGACAGCGCGATCTGCCGGTTCTCGACCAGGATCGTCACCCCGCGCAGCAGCTCGCGAGCGCGGCCCTCGCGGGCGAGCTCCCGCGAGCGGTCCGCCTCCGGCGGGGCACCGGGGACGAGGAAGGCGCACATGGCTGTTCCGGCCGCGACGAAGATCAGCGAGGCCCACAGCGTGGCGTACTCGCCGATCACGGGGACCAGCAGGCTCGGCACGTAGGCGCCCATGACGCCGATGCCCAGCGAGAACGAGGCCCAGAACCAGCCCATCGCCGAGGCCAGGCGGCTGGGGTGGACCGACTGGGCGATGAGCACGACGAACGAGTACATGAACAGCGGGTAGGCCACCCCGCGCAGGCTGTAGATCAGGATCGTGCCGACCACGCTCTGCAATCCCACCGTCAGGAAAAGGGCGTGCAGGACCATCCACAGGACGCCGCCGAGCACCATCAGGCGCCGGGCGCCGACGACTTCGGCCAGCACGCCGGTGGTCCACGCCGAGAAGGCGACCACCAGCCCGTACACGGTGAAGACGAGCCCGGCCTGGGTGGGTGAGAAGCCGCTCTCGACGAGGAAGCGGGACAAGAACGTGAGCTCGAAACCATCACCGGTCATGAACACGGCGAGGGCGAGGTAGCCGAACAGCAGGCGCCGCGGCATGCCGAACATGCGGGAGTCACTCCTTTGTGGACACCAATTGGGCAGCACCTGACGTGGGTGCGATCACACGTCAGAGGTGCCTGATGTCCACAAACTATGTCGGCGCGACGAACCGAACTAGACGGATAAACCGCCTGGCACTGATACTTTCGTGCGCCGCGCACCGCATCCGCCCCCGGCCCGGAGCACACATCGCGAGCATGCGGTGGGGATGGCTCCGATTCGGCGCGGACGGCCGGTCGTCAGCGGGCGGTGCCGAGCTCGTCGAGTTTCGGGAAGTACCAGCGCAAGACGCTCCGGAGCTTGTCGGCGCCCGGCCTGCCCCAGTCGCGCTGCAGCTCGGCGACCAGGGAGGTGGCGGTGACCGGTTGGGCGCCCGCGTTGGTCATGCGGACCATGGCCTGCTCGTGGGCGCTGCGGCTGATGCCGCCGATCGCGTCCTCCACCGGGTAGACGTCGTATCCCTCGCGGAGCAGGTCCAGCGTCGGGAACGCCACGCACACCTCGGTCCACAAGCCGGTCATGATGATCTTCTTCCGGCCGGTCGCCTCCACCGCGGCGCGGAAGTCCGCGTCCTCCCAGGAGTTCAGCGTGGTCCGGTCGACCTCCTCGGTGTCGGGCAAGGCGTCGCGCAGCTCTGCGATGGTGCCGGTGTTGACGCCGAGCTCGACGCCGACGGTGCTCAGCACCACCGGCAGCTCGTACGCCCGGGCCGCGCGGGCCACGGCGGTGATGTTGAGCATCATCTCGTCGTGCCCGATCGAGCGGACGGTGCCGACCTGCTCGGGCTGGTAGTCGATGAGCACCAGCGCGGCGTTGTCCGGCGTGAGCAGGTGGTCGTCAGCCCGCTTGGGAGTTACGCCTGCCATGTCGATCACCCCTGAGGTCGCTGCGGCGTGGGCGGTTCACCAGCCGGTCATGCGTCATCCACGATGCCCCGAGCCGCACCGTTGGGCTCGTCGGGAGCGCAGCTGATGAGCAGCTGGGCGGTGTGGGCGATGTGGTCGCGGAGCAGCTCCTGCGCACGATCGGCGTCGCGCGCGATGGCCGCTTCCAGGATCTCCCGATGCTCGGTGTCGAGATCGCGATCAGGTTCGCCGCCGAACGACACCGACCACTGCAGGTAGAGCTCGGCCTCCTGGCGCAACGACCGGGCGGTGTTCAGCAGCCGATGGTTGCCACAACCGGCCAGCAATGCGGTGTGGAACGCGGCGTGGGCCGCCGACCACTCGTCGCTGGGGCGGTCGGGATCGCCGAGGCCGTGGAACGGAGTCCGCGCCAGCGAGTGGTGCGCGGCCACCGCCTGCGACTCCCAGCGCATGTCGCCGTCGAGCACCGAGAGCCGCAGCACCAGCGACTCGACCTCGACCCGCGCTCGGGCCAGGTCCGCCAGGTCCTCGTGCGACAGCGGCGTGACGATGTAGCCCTGGTGCGCCCGGGTCGTCACCAGTCCGTCCGCGGCCAGCTTGGTGAGCGCCTCGCGGCACGCACCGACGCTGGCCCCGCACCGCTCGGACAGCTCCGGGAACTTCAACCGCTCCCCCGGCGTGAACCGCCCGCCCAGGATGTCGGCGCGAAGCCGCTGGTAGACGCCCTCGGTTCGCGTCGATCCACCGTTCTTGACCACATTCGGAACCTACCACGTTACGATTCTTCAGCAAACTTTCGAATCTTTGCCGTCAGTCGGTCCACCTCACGTAGAGGACCATCGCGAGGCTGTGGCTCTCGGTCCACAGCTCGACGCCCTTCATCGGGCCGTCGAGCCAGCGCGACTTGAGCTCCTCGGTGGCGCGCTCCGTGGTGACATCGATGATCTTCTTGATGCCGGCCTGCTCGTTGTCCCGATCTTCGGCGAGCAGTTCCTCGAAGTTGAGCTCGCCGTGGATGCGCTTGACCGTCTCGTACACGTCGAAGGTGTACTCCTCGGTGATCTCGACGTCGTAGCGCCGCGCCACGTCGGCGGTGTGGCCGGAGATGAACGCGTCGAAGTCGTAGGCCAGCAATCGGTCGAAGGCGCCGAGGTAGCGGTACATGTTCTCGGTGATGTCGAACGCGTGCAGCGGCACCCAGCCCGGACCGATCAGGTCGATGGCGACCATGACCTTCTCGTCCGGCAGGTAGACCACCACGTCGCCTTCGGCGGAGTGGAATCCCTCGCGGATCAGCTGGAACGTCCGGAAGCCCTTCCGGATCGTCTGATCGGTCTCGAAGGTCCAGGTGGGCACCGGGCGACGCGGGTCCTGCTTGGACTCGACGAACTCGGCCGTGCTCTTCTCGGCGATGATCTCCAAGTCACCGGAACCGACCAGGTGGGCGCCTCCGATGTGGTCCGAGTGCCCGTGGGAGTAGACCAAGGTGGTGATCGGCTCGTCGGTGACGTCGGCGACCGCCGGCTCGATGAAGCGCACGAGCGGCTCGGGCGCGTCGACCAGCACGACGCCCTCGCCGGTGGTGAAGAACAGGGATTGGTAGTTGCCGTTGGTCAGCACGAACACGCCGGGAGCCACCTCACGCGTCAGGAAGCCTGCGGTGAGATCGGTGATGTGATCGGGCTGCACGTGGGTTCGCGCGAAGGTCGGCATGACGCGCCTTTCCAGGGTGTTCCGCGGGTGAAGTGGTTCGGTTCAATCCGTGCCGGACGTCGTGGTGAGCACCAGCTTTCGCTTGGCCGCTCCGGCGACGAGGCGTCGGTGAGCTTCCGCAGCTCCGGTCAGCGGAACCCGCTCCACCTCGACCTCGACCTCGCCCTGGGCGGCGCGGGCGGCGAGCTCCTCGAACGCGGCGGCGCGGTCTGCGGCGGTGAACAGGAAGTTCGAGTGCGGCAGGAACCGCACTCCCCTGTTCCGGAACGAGGGGGCGTTCAGCGTCGCGTCCGGACCACCGGAGTTGCCGATCTGAACGACCCGGGCGTTCCGCCGGGCCACCGCGAGGGACGGTCCGACGACCGGCCCCCACACGAGGTCGAGGATCAGGTCCACCCCGTCCGGAGCCTCCGCCTGGAGCCGTTCCGCGAGGCCGTCCACGTCCGTCGACGACACCGCCGCGTCGGCGCCCAGCGCCAGCGGCACTCGGCGGCTGCCGTCGTCGCGAACGACGCCGATCACCCGGCCGGCGCCCAACGCCCTGGCCAGCTGGACCGCCACGCGCCCGACCTGACCGTCGGCCCCGAGGATCAGCACGTCCTCCCCGCCGACCAAGCCACCGGTGGCGGTGAGCGAGAGATGCGCGGCCAGCCCGGAGACGCCGAGCGCAGCCGCCACGTCCGGATCGAGGCCCGCAGGCACAGCGGCCGACATCTCGGCCCCGGCCAGCGGCACCGACTCCGCGAAGGAGCCGAAAGGCGGCTCCGGGGCGAAGAAGTAGCGGTGACCGCCGTCCTGCAACCGGGCCACTCCTTCGAGGCCCGCCACGAACGGCGGCGTGAGGCGCCTGAAGGGAATCTGCCCGTTCACGACGGCCAGGTCGACGGGGTTCAAGGCAGCCGCGACGACGTCGGCGGCGCCCATTTCCGGAGCCGGGTCCGCGAACTCCTCGACGACCGGCTCGGACCCCAGTTCCCGGACCACGGCGGCTAGCACTGCCATCAGCTCCCCTCGGACTCCACTCTGATCGCGGACGGTCTCGGCGCCTTCATCGCGAGGTTCCGCGGAGGGTGAGCCGCTGGAGCCACGACGGGTGGCTCCAGCGGCTCACCGTTTCCACCTGCGGACGTTCACTCCGCCCCGCGGGCGGCCTTGTCCTGGTGGTATTCGATGCCGACGCCGAACACGCCCTGGTACTTCTTGGCGATCGCGATGACGTCGTTGTACTTGTCGGCGTTCGCCCAGTCGCGGTGCAGCTCGTACAGGTACTGTGCCGACGTCACCGGGACGCCACCGGCCTGCACCATCCTGTCGACGGAGGCGCGGTGCGCCGTCTCGGACACACCACCGCTCGCGTCCTCGACGAAGTACACCTCGAATCCGGCTTCGATGGCCGACAGGACCGGGAACGCCACGCACACCTCGGTCCACAGACCGGCGATCACGATCTTCTTCCGGCCCGTGCTCAACACCCAGTCGACCACCCGCGGGTCCTCCCAGGCGTTGACCGTCGTCCTCTCGACGCGGTTGCGCACGACGTCGTCGTCCAACTCCGCGGTGACCTTCTCGAACACCGGTCCGCTGAAGGACTCCGCGACCGTGGTCAGCAGGGTGGGCACCCCGAACAGCCGTGCCGACGCGGCCAGCTGCGCGGTGTTGTCGGCGACCTCCGCGATGGTCGTGCTCTGCACGGAGAAGGCCATCTGCGACTGGTGGTCGATGAGGATCAGCACCGAGTCATCCGGTGTCAACAGGCTGCTCGCCGGGCGAGCCAGCTCGTTCGCTTCCTTCGCCATCACCATCTCCAACCTCGGAGTAGTTCCATGTGCATGCATCAAAACATTGGGCCGTTCCCGGTTATTCCAAGGGGTTTCGTGACTGGCGACACGCATCGGGAAGTGGTGGGGTGAACTCCGCTTCAAGCGCCCTTCTGCAGGCCCGCCGGTACCCCCGGGACTCAGGAGGAGCGCTTGAGCCACGGGTAGCGGCCCGTGTCCTGATCCCCGTAGTCGGGATCGATGTAGATGTGCAGCCGGTGGATCTTGCCGTCCCTGATCTCGAAGACGTTGCAGAAGCGGCCGCCGAGCCCTTCCGTCGCGCGCCAGGGCGTCCCGTCCGCGAGCTCGCCGTGCGTGACGCCCTCGACCACCACGCGGTCGCCTTCGGTGATGTAGTTGAAGTAGGGGACCTCGTGGACGATCGAGCCGAACAGCTCGAAGACGTCCGCGAACAGCGCCCGGACCTCCTCGATCCCGCGTGCCGGAGCGTGTTTGGGGAAGTAGACGTAGGAGTCTTCGGCGAACAGCGGCAGGAAGTCCTGCCCGGCGTCCATCTTCTTGAAGTACGCCTCGGCGACCGCGGTGCGATCACCGGACGGGTCATCGTGATGGGTCATCTCGTCACACCTCGCAGCGTGGGAAATTCGAGTCAGCGCGTGAGCGCGTGAGCACGGCGACGGAGTCGGGGCTTTCGGCGGCACCGGCTTCCCGCGGCAGGGACAGGAGCTGGCGCACGACGTTCCGGAGGGTGCTGACGGGGTCGGCCACGAGATCGTGGCTGCGCCAGGCGATGTGCCGGTCCGGGCGCACCAGGACGCATCCGCGGTCCCCCACCTCGCGCAGGCGGGACCACTCACCGAAGAGGTCGTCGTACTCGCAGCCGTACCCGATGCGGTGGCCGACCAGCCCGATCGACATCTCGTCCGCCACGGCGCTCGCGGCGTCGATCCACGGCGCACCACCGATTCCGGCGATGAGCGCGAACCGTCCGCCACCAACGATGTCCACAGTGGAAGCCCTCTGGTTCCCGCGCTGCAACCACGCGTGCGGGATGGGTGATCCGGGATGAGTGCTGGGCTGGTGGTAGAGCTCGGGATCCTCGTGGCGCGGCGGGAGAGACGTGCCGTCGTCGACGATCGCGGTCGAGGTGTAGTGCTGGCCGAGCTCGACCCCGTGCGCGTTGAACTGGTAGTTCTGCAGCGCGACCGCTTCGGCGAGCGCCTCGCGGCGCTGCCGTCCGGTCGGCGTGTCCGACTGCAGTTCGTCGAGGCTGCGCCAACCGTCCTCCGCGCTCTGGCCGGGGGCGAACCCGAACGCCTGGGAGAGCGGACGCATGTCCTGGACGCTCTTCATCGCCCGGTCGACGACCTGGCGGCCCACCGGGTGCCGCTCGGCGTGGTAGGTGTCCAGCAGGTCCTCCCCCGCCTCACCGCGCAGCACGGCGGCGATCTTCCAGACGAGGTTGTAGGAGTCCTGCACCGACGTGTTCGTCCCCAGCCCGTTGGCCGGCGGGTGGCGGTGCGCGGCATCCCCGGCGAGGAAGACCCGGCCCTCCCGGTATTGCCTGCTGATCAGGTGGTTGATCTGCCACTGGCTGACCTGCTTGATGCGCACCGCGACGTCCCGGTCGCCGATGGTGGCGTGAGCGCGCTCGGTCACGGCCTCCTCGGAGAGGTCGGGCTCGCCGTCGGCCGGGTCGTACATGTAGAGCATGACCCACTCGGTCCAGGGCTTGACGCAGATGAACGTGCCCGATCCGACCCAGTAGTCGTTGCCCGGCTGGCAGATCCAGTACAGCGTTCCCGGACGATGCCGGGTGTAGCGGCTCAGGTCGGCTTCCAGCCACACGTTGACCGCGCACCCGAGACCTTCCTCGCCGTCGAACTCGAAGCCGAGCTGCTTGGCCGTCGTGCCGCCGCCGCCATCGGCCGCGATGGCGTACCGGGACCTGATCGTGTACTCGGCTCCGGTGCTCCGGCGGCGGACGAGGCCGGTCACGCCGTTCTCGTCCTGGGAGATCTCGACGAGCTCGGTGTCGAACCGGATCGCGGCGTCGCGCTCCCGAGCCGCTTCGAGGATCACCGGTTCCAGGACGTGCTGCGGGATGTTGCACATCGAACACGGGCTGGCGCGGTCGTAATCGGCTTTGCGATCGACACCGCTGCCCCACGTCATCAGACGCGCGAGCTCGCGCCCGGCGAAGCTGGTCGCCCAGACGTTGTTGCCCATGAGCTCGTTCGGGACGGCGAGTTCCTCGACCCGCTCCTCGATCCCGAGGTCCCGGAAGACCTCCATGGTGCGCTGGTTGGTGATGTGCGCGCGCGGCGAGTGCGCCGTGCCCGCGTGCTTCGAGATGGTGATGGCGTTGATCCCGTGCTCGGCCAGCAGTGCCGAGGCGGTGAGCCCGGCCGGGCCGGCACCGATGACGAGCACGTCGGCGTCGAATTCGGCGGTGTTCATCGGGGACATGGGACAGACCTCCGGTGGTGCTTCGGCGGAAGCGTGTGGCGGGGTGGCGGCGGCTCGTCAGCCGGCTTGGTGAGCACCGGTCATCAGTGCGGCCAGGTCCTCCGGGTGGAGGAAGGACGGCGGAGGCGGAGGCCCCCAGTTGAACAACCCTCTGGCACCTTCCAGCGTCTCCGGGGTCCACAACTGGTCGTCGACGATGCAGTCCATGTCCGAGTAGTACTCGGAGAAGTTGCCGGCCGGGTCCTTGAGGTACCAGAAGAAGTTCGAGCCGGCGTGGTGACGACCCAGCCCCCACACGTGCCGGTCGGGGTTGTCCTCCAGCATCGCCTGCGCCCCGCGGCCGACCTCGTCCACGTCGTCGACCTGCCAGGACGTGTGGTGCAGGAAGTTCACCGGTGCCGCCATCACGAGCACGTTGTGGTGGTCGGTCGAACACCGCAGGAAGGCGCCGTGATCCTTGATGTAGTCGCTGACCTTGAACCCGAGGCCCTCGACGAACAGCCGCATGGTCGTTTCGTGGTCGGTGGTGCCCACGACCACGTGGCCGAGCTTGCGCGGTGCGACGCCGCCTTCGCGCAGCACGCCCGGCGCGCGTCCGGAGCGTTCGATGCGCCCGGGACCGTTGTACGGTGTGGGCGGTAGTTCCTCCTGGGCGATTCGGGCTGCGATGCGCGCGGTGATCTCGAATCCCGCCACGGGTTCGCGCGCGGTGACGGAGTTCTCGCCCCGCAGGACCGCGATTCCGAGTCGCTCGACTCCCCTGGCTATCCGGTCCAGGTCGTCGTGGTCGTCCACCCCGATGCTCAGTTCGAGCAAGCGGCGCGTGGGAGCTTCGACGATCTTCAGCTGGGCTCCGCCGTCGCGGGTGTGGAACCAGCCCTCCGCACCCCGGGTCAGTCCGAAATCATCGTAGTAGGAACGGGTTTGGGCGACGTTGGGCACGCCGACCGTGAGTGAGTTCAGCCTGTGCAATGGCATCGTTGCCACGCTCCTCTCGGCTAGGCACCGGCCTTCGCCGGGTTGGGGACCATCCGCTGCCGCATCTCACCGATTCCGGTGATGTAGCTGACCAGCTCATCGCCTGCGGACAGGAATCGCTGCGGAGTCCGCCCGAGGCCCACGCCCGAGGGCGTACCGGTGAAGATCACGTCGCCGGGCAGCAGCGGCGTCACCGCCGACAGGCGCGCGATCAGGGCGGGAACCGGGAAGACCATGGCGGAGGTGCGGCCCTTCTGCACCTGCTCACCGTTGATCGAGCACCCCAGTTCGAGGTCGTCCTTGTCGGGGAACTCGTCCGGCGTCACCAGCACCGGGCCGATCGGCCCGAACCCGCGGTGCGACTTGCCCAGGCTGAACTGCGGAGCGGGACCGGACAGCTGCAGGCGTCGCTCGGAGAGGTCCTGCCCAACGGTCAAGCCCGCGACGTGCGACCACGCCTGCTCCTCGGCGACGTTGTCGGCGTACCGGCCGATGACGGCGACGAGCTCCACCTCCCAGTCGACGTCCCCCTCGGGCAGGACGACGTCGCCGTTGGGACCGGTCAGCGACGAGGCGAACTTCGTGAACACGGTCGGGCTGTCGGGCACGTCGAGCTTCGACTCGGCGGCGTGCTCGACGTAGTTCAGGCCGATCGCGAACACCTGGCGCGGCTGCGGCGCGGGATTGCCGAGCCGAGCTGGTTCCACCGGCTCGCCCGGCAGCGCTGCGAGGTCGAGCGAACCGGCCCACTCGACCAGCTCGTCCCACCGCTGGAAGGCGTCAGCCACGTCGGGGTCGAACAGACCGGCGCTGGCCGTGTGCACGTCCACCATCGTGTCAGCGCCCTTGACCAGGCTCAATCGTCCATCCACGTTAGCCAGCCGCATGGCCGACCTCCTCGTTCTCGTTGCACGTGCATCGTTCTCCTCAACTGTGTACCCGGCCACATTCGAACCGTCAACAGACTTTCGAAAGTTGGTCTCCCGAGGGCTCACCGCGCACCCAGGTCCCAGGTCAAGCCGGTGGGGGCGACCCGGCGGCCGGTGGAGCCACTCGGATGCGCAGGCCACGGCCTCTGGATGCATGCAGTTGCATCTAGTACCCTGTGGCGATGAGCGAGGCGCCCGAGCAGGAAGCATCCACGCGCTACAAGGTGGCCGTGTGGCGCTCGTTGATGGAGGTCCACCAGTCGGTGCTCCAGGAGATCGAGCGGGACCTCGCGAGTGCGCACGCCCTGTCGAGCACCGAGTTCGACACGCTGATCAACATCCCGCCTCAGGGCATCCGGTTCAACGACCTCAGGGAGCAGGTCATCCTGAGCCAGAGCGCCCTGAGCCGCCTCGTCACGCGCCTGGAGCAGCGCGGCCTGGTCCAGCGCACCAGCTCGGTGAACGACCTGCGCGGCGTGGAGGTCGAGCTGACCGCGGAGGGCAAGAACCTCCGCCGCAAGGCCGCGCGCACCAACGCCGCAGCGGCCAAGCGCGCGTTCGCCGACCACCTGACCAAGGCCGAACTCGACACGCTCTACGACATCTTCTCCCGCCTGGAGAAGGTGGCGAAGGACTCCTGACGCCTGGTCAGCCCGCACCACGGCGCTTCTGATCGTCAGCGGACTCCAGCGGCTCCGCACTCCTGGCCACGAGCGCCGGAATAAACTGCCGCTCCTCGCGGTTTGCTTGCATGCGCATCGAACGTCCCGGCATCGGGACGGCCGCGCGAACCCGCGCGGGAGGAGCTGAGGAGGTGGCGAGGTGACGCAGGGAAAGTTCGACTTCACCGGCCGGGCGGTTCTGATCACGGGCGGATCCACCGGGATCGGCCGCGCGACGGCTCTCGCCTTCGGGCAGGCGGGCGCCTCCGTCGCGATCGGCAGCCGCGACGAGGAGGCGGGCCACGAGCTCGCACGGGAGATCGAGCAGGCAGGCGGCGCGGCGTTCCACCTGCGGACCGACGTGGCGAAGGACGAGGAGGTGGCTCGCCTCGTCGAGAAGACGGTGTCCAGGTTCGGCGGGCTCGACGCCGCTTTCAACAACGCCGGGACCTTGCCGCCCACCGGCGCGCTCGCCGACCAGACCGACGAGGACTGGGAGCGCACGATCGCCGTGGACCTCTCCGGCGTCTTCTACTCGATGCGGCACGAGATCCGCGCCATGCTCGCCGGCGGTGGCGGTTCGATCATCAACACCTCGTCGGTGGCCGGTCTCATCGCGGATCCGGGGATGTCGCCCTACGTGGCCGCCAAGCACGGCGTCGTCGGGCTCACCAAGGCCGCGGCGCTCGACTACGCGACGCAGGGCATCCGCGTCAACGCCATCGCCCCGGGACTCGTGCGCACCGGGATGATCGAGGGCTGGATGAACGATCCGGAGATGCGAACCACGGTGATGGGATACTCGCCGCAGCAGCGCGTCTCCGAACCCGAGGAGATCGCCGGTCTGGTGCTCTTCCTCGCCTCCGACCTGTCGCCGTTCATCAACGGAGCGGTCTACCCGATCGACGGAGGCCAAACCGCGCACTGACCCGAGCACGCGGGACGAACCGGCTCCACCAGGTCAACGTGCACGCACCCGACCGGGCCGTTCTCATTCTCGGGCGCGAGCGTCTCCAGCTCGACTTCCAGGGCGCCTGCCCTTCCCCGCCGCGGTGGGCTGCAGATCAGCAGCACGGGCCGTGCACGCCGTTGAAAATGATCACATCACCGTTGCGGTCGAGGCTGCCCCTACCCCACCTCCTCACCCGCCGGCCACGCCTTGGCAGTGGCACCGGCATTCGGCCACCTCCTGGCGAACGCCTCCGGCTCTCAGTTGCCTCGGATGGGCAGCTGCGACGTTGTCGCGTGCGCACCTGAGCACATATCGTGGAGGCAACCCGCCACGAGGTAGGAGTCGCGATGAGTCAGCCTTCCCCCACTCACGACCACGGGCATGGGCACGGGCATGGCCACGGGGGAACGCGGCTTTCGCGGCTGTGGGCGCGGTTCAAGCACGCGGTCATGCCGCACAGCCACGACAGCACCGAGATCGTCGACAACACCCTCGAGGCCAGCAGGCAGGGCATGCGCGCGCTGTGGATCTCCTTCGCGGGGCTGATGGTCACCGCCGTCTTCCAGGTGGTCATCGTCAGCTTCACCGGATCGGTCGCACTGCTGGGCGACGCCCTGCACAACTTCGCGGATGCGCTGACCGCGGTGCCCCTGGCGGTCGCGTTCGCGCTGGGACGCCGGGCGGCGACGCGGCGGTTCACCTACGGGCTCGGACGCGCCGAGGACATCGCCGGTCTCATCATCCTGGTGATCATGGCGGCCTCGGCCGCGTACGCGGGCTGGGAAGCGCTCCACCGCTTGATCGAGCCCCGGGAGATGAGCAACATCGGCTGGGTGGCCGCGGCGGGACTGGTCGGATTCGCCGGCAACGAGATCGTGGCCCGCTACCGGATCACCGTCGGCCGCAGGATCGGCTCCGCCGCCCTGGTCGCCGACGGGCTGCACGCGCGGACCGACGGGTTCACGAGCCTGGCCGTGCTCCTGTCCGCCGGCGGGGCGTGGATGGGCTGGCAGTGGGCCGATCCGGTCGTCGGCCTGGCGATCACGGTGGCGATCGCCTCGGTCCTGTGGGGCGCGGCCAAGGAGGTCTTCGCCCGGTTGCTCGACGCGATCGATCCGCGGCTCATCGACCAGGCCGAGTCGACCCTCGCCGGTACCGACGGCGTTCGGGCGGTCACCGGGGTCCGCATGCGATGGATCGGCCACTCCCTCACCGCGGAAGCCGAACTCGACGTCGACCACGACCTCACGCTGTCCCAGGCGCACACCATCGCCCACGACGCCGAGCACCGCCTGCTCCACGCGCTGCCCCGCCTGTCCCGGGCGCTCATCCACGCCCACCCGCACGGACAGCACGGCGACGCCGACCACGACGCCCTGCGCCACCACCGACCAACAGCCGCCATGGGATAGGAGCCGGAGCTCGGATTGCCCTGCACCTCCGACGTGCGGCAACATGCGTGCCCATGTACGCACACGAGGACTCCGCTGCGGAGATGTGGCGGGACCTTCCCGACCCGGACCACGTCGAGGCGGCCGCGACCGCGTTCAGGATGTTGTCCGACCCGACCCGCGTGCGGATGCTGTGGCTGCTGTGCGGATCCGAGCACGACGTCACCAGCCTGGCCAACAAGATCGGCGCCGCCCGCCCCGCCGTCTCGCAGCACCTGGCGAAGTTGCGCCTCGCGGGCCTCGTCTCCCTCAGGCGCGAGGGACGCCGAGCCGTCTACGCGGCGAGGGGCGGGCACGTCCGCCGCCTGCTGGCCGAAGCCGTGGAAGCCGCCGACCACCACCTCACCGGCACCGCGGACCACGACTGAACCCCAGCCCCGACGACAACGGCGCTCGACCGGCCGTGCGCCGCCGTTCGCGAAGAACCCGATCTTCCGGTCGCCGCTCTCGGCGGTTCCACTGTGGACGCGACGAGGAACCTCACCGCGCAGCGGTGTCCGTCCGCCATCCGCGCAGTGCCGCTCGCGCGGCGTAGTCGAAGCCTTCCGCCTCGTGCCGGAGCAAGTCGCTCAGCTCCAGCGTGACGAGACCGTGCACCAGCGCCCACAACGCCGAGGCGATCGCCATGGGATCTTCGTCGACGAGCTTGCCCGCGCTGATGCCGCGTTGCACGGCCTCCAGCAACGGCCCGAAGGCGCCGGCGCCCGCAGTGGCGACCTCCTGGTCCTGGTCGTCGTGACCACGACCGAAGATGGCCCGGTAGTAGTTCGGGTCGGCCAGCGCGCTGGAGCGGTACGCGTGGGCCAGCTGCACGAGCTCCTCGACCGGGTCGGGGTCCGGGTCCACAGACCGAAGTCGCCGGCTCAACCGGCGGAACCCCTCGATGTAGAGCGCGCGCAGCAGATCGGGCTTGCCGCCGAACAGCGAGTACACCGCGCTGGTCGAGGTACCTGCGGACTTGGCGAGATCGCGCAGGCTGAGGGCGTCGCTCCCGCCCTCGGTCAAGAGCTCACCCGCGCGATCGAGCAGCCGCAGGCGAAGCGTCTCGTCGTACACCTTCTTCCGTCCCATCAGCAGGACTGTAACCCAACGCCGTTTCGCAACGCTGCCTGCGCTCCACCCCTGTCGCCCCCAAAGAGGCTGCGCGTGTTGACCAATCAATCGAAACGTTGTTACATAAAGCTGTTACAAAACTCTGGTACCCGCACGGCAGCACGAGGTGGCGCCCAGCCGCGCAACGCTGTCGCCCAACCCCGAGGAGCAGTTGTGCAAGGTCTGGAACTCACCGACGCGTCGCGCTACATCGCCGGATTCGTGCTGCTGACAATCGTGGGGATCGAGTTCGGCGGGTGGTTCATGACCCAGGTGGTCCGCGGCAAGGTGCCGATGACCGCGTTCCAGAAGGACTTCGCGCGGGCCGGTCACGCGCACGCCGGAGCGCTCGTCACGTTGAGCCTGGTGACGCTGGTGCTCACCGACCTGGCCGGCATGCAGGGCGCGTGGGGGTGGATCGCCCGGATCGGAGTCCCCGCGTCGGCAGCGCTCATCTCCGCCGGATTCTTCTTCTCGTCGATGGGACGCGGCGAGGTGACGCAACCGAACAGGTTGATCTGGCTGGTCTGGCTGGGCTCGCTCTCACTCGGCGCGGGCGTGGCCACCCTGGGAATCGGTCTCCTGGCGGGGTGAACGGGCAGAACCCGAACCTGAAGCTCGTCGATCGCGCCCTCTTCTCCCTCGTCCGCTTGAGCCGCGCCCTGTACATGTGATCCCACGACGTGGGCGGGACACCAACGGGCGTCCCCGCCCACGTGTTCGTGGGACAGCTCGGTCAGCCTTCGGACCGCCTCGTCGCCAAGATCAAGCTTGGCACGAGGTGCGTGTCACCTGTGGGGCCCTCTTGGCGGGCGGGCGTCCAGGAGGACGGCGCAGGTGATCACCAGCGCCGCCAGGATGAGTGCGGTCGCGCCGAGTTCGGCGAGGGTTTCGGTGAGCATGGTCAGCTCCCGGGTGCGGGTTTCTCGGCGTCGCTGCGGACGCGCAGGCTCGTCAGCGTGACGGTCGCCAAGACCAGCACGATGACGCCGAGGGAGATCGGGGTCGGAATCTCGGGTACTGCGGGCCAGATTCCGTGGGCCCAGTGCAGCACCAGTTTTGCGCCGATGAACGCGAGGATGATCGCGAGGCCGTGGTTGAGGTAGGTGAGCTTGGCCAGGGCGGCGTGGAGCACGAAGTACAGGGCGCGAAGACCCAGCAGGGCGAACGCGTTGGTCGCGAACACCAGGTACGGGTCGTCGGTGACCCCGTAGACCGCGGGAACGGAATCGACGGCGAAGACCACATCGGTGGCGAACACCGCGACGACCACGATCGTGAACGGGGTCAGGGCTCGCCGTCCGCCCTCGCGGACCGTCAACCGGGTTCCGTGGTAATCATCGGTGACCGGCATCGCCCACCGCAGAAGTCGTACCGAGCGCATTTGCGACACGTCGCGTGCGTACTCGGCCCCGGTGAGCGCTTCGTGCATGATCTTGACCGCGGTGACGAAGAGGATTCCTCCGAACACCAGAAACGCCCAGGTACCGGCCTGCAGCAGGGCAGCACCGGCGGCGATGAAGACACCACGCAGCACCAGCGCGCCGACGATCCCGAAAAGCAGCACGCGCTGCTGCACGTCCGCCGGTACGGCGAAGCCGGCCAGCAACAGCATGAACACAAACAGGTTGTCCACCGACAAGGACTTCTCCACCACGAATCCCGTGATGAACTCAACGGCCTGGACACCGCCGAAGACCGCCCACAGCGCCAGGCCGAACACCAGCGGCAGCGCGAGGTAGAACACCGACCAGCCCACGGCCTCACGCATCGAGACCGCGTGCGGGCGGCGGGTGACCATGAAGTCCGCGACCACCAGGACGACCAGTCCGGCGATGCTGGAGGCCCACAACAAGGGTGAGCCGATCGAATCCGACGCAGCGGCGAGAACGAACACGGGAGTCTCCTCGAACATCGTCACGTCCGAGGTCTCCTTCGCCCGCCCGGGGCGGCCTCCCGGGGACACCAGCGGATGTCCGTCCTGACCAGGCAGGCCTTGGGAAGTACTCCCCTCCACCCGCAGTATCAGCCGCCCTCGGTGAGCCTGCCATCCGAAAGCGTGACGGATTCACACCAGCCCCACCCGAGCGTCCTGACGGGAACGGTCACCAGCACCTCTACCGGCTCACAAAACTGCCACCGCACATCGGAGCGCTTGATCGCGAGAGTCGCGCAGGAATGCTGATGCTGCGCATGTCGCTCGTCCGAGTGTCGGGTCGATGCGCGCAGTGGCGTTCGCGCCTCTAATGGGGTGTGGGCATCGAACCTCGGTAGATGACGGGACGTGGTAGCGGTGGTCGAGCGGCCGGGGGAAACGCGAAGCACGGAAATCGACAGCGACGAGTCCGGTTGGTCCACCACTGCTGCCGGCGGGGCGACGGCCCATCGCCGTGAATCCGCACCAGCGGGACAGGACCAAAAGGGGCGAACAACGATCGCGCCGACGGTGGTGCAGCAGATCGCACGCATCACCACCGAGGAGGTCTTCGGGGTCTACGCCGTCGGCGGTGGCATGGAGCGCGCGTTCGGCGCGATTCGAGAACGGATTCCAGGTGCGAGTGCCTCACGAACCTCCGGAGTGGTCGTGGAAGTCGGCGAAACGCAGTCGGCCATCGACCTGGAGATCGTGGTGGAGCACGGGACTGCGCTGATGGATCTCGCGCAGGCGGTCCGCAGCAACGTCATCACCGCAGTGCAGCGCATGACCGGCCTGGACGTGGTCGAGGTCAACATCGCGGTCAACGACGTTCACCTGCCCGACGAAGAGGATCAACAATCGGCGGCACCGACGCGCGTCGAGTAGCCATCCGGAATGGTGAGGCTAGCCCGCCAGACCGGAGCGGAGAGCGTCGTGCCGTACCGGGCTGGCGCGTCGGGACGTTCGTGCGAACGACGGCCCGGTCAAGCCCGTTCACCGCCTTCGCGGCGGTTGGTGGCGTAGACCGCTGCGGCGGCCTGAGCGAGTTGTGCCCATATCGCGGCCTCGGTCAGGCGGGCCTGCCGGATCTCATCGGTCGAGTGCTCCTTGGCCTGCTGCAGGCATTGCTCGGCCGATTGCGCGTACTCCTCGGGGTGCTTCATGCCGCACTCCCCTTCATCGCAGGTGCGCTCTTGAGGGCTGGATGCCATACCTGCTGACGGATGATGCGTCTGCCGACCCGATTCTAGTCCGGCACCGCAGCCTGCTCCACGCACGGCGACGCCTGCGGCGATCGAGCGCCGCGCTCGTCGGTCACCGGTGACACTTCTGTGGTGGGTGTGGGCAGAGGTGGCGGTGTGCACGTGGTTCCGGCGTGTTCCTCGGAAGAGCAGGCGCCTGCGGAGCTCGCCGGCCAGCGTTAGCCTTTTGAGCACACCACTGAGGTTGCTTCGGCAATACGGGTCTTGGGAGTGGTGGGGGGAGATCATGAATTCTGATGCAGTGCCCGCTGCTGGTGGGCCACGGCGGAGCCAGCGGCGTAGCTCGGGGAACGTCTTGCAAACCGCCGGGGGACCGGGCGACGTGCCCCCGGCGGGTGGCAGCGCGGGGCGCGGCAGCGACTTCTCCGAGCTCGTTCGATTGGTCAAGCAGAGTGGTCTGCTGGATCTCCGACGCACTTACTACGCGGCGAAGATGGCGGTCAACGGCGTGATGTTGGTGGTCGGGGCGGTGATGTTCGTCTTGCTGGGTGATTCCTGGTGGCAGGTGGTCACCGCGGTCTTGCTGGCAGGAGTGTTCACTCAGCTGGCCTTCGTCGGACATGACGCCGGACATCGTCAGATCTTCCGCTCCCGGCGGGCCAACGACGTGGTGGGGCTCGTCCACGGGGGCATGACGGGGATCAGTTACGGCTGGTGGGTCGGAAAACACCGGCTCCACCACAACAACCCGAACCACGAGGACGCCGACCCCGACATCGAGATCCCGGCGCTGGCGTTCTCCGCCGACCAGTCCCGCACCAAACGCGGCGTCCTTCGGTGGATGGTCAAGTACCAGGCTTTCCTGTTCTTCCCCCTCCTGCTGTTGGAGGGGATCCTCCTGCACGTCCACAGCATCCGGGCCGTGTTCAAGCGGGAGATGAAGGCGCACCGTGTGGAAGCCGTTCTGCTCGCCGCTCATGTGGTGGTCTACCTGGCTGTGGTGTTCCTGGTGCTCTCACCTGTCAAGGCGGTGGTGTTCATCGCGGTGCACCAGGGGCTGTGGGGCGTGTACATGGGTTGCGCGTTCGCGCCCAACCACAAGGGCATGCCCATGCTGTCGGCGGGACAGAAGCTGGACTACCTGCGCAAGCAGGTCCTCACCTCGCGCAACGTTCGCGGTGGCCGGTTCGTGGACTTCCTGCTCGGTGGCCTGAACTACCAGATCGAACATCACCTCTTCCCCAGCATGCCGCGGCCGAACCTGCGCCACGCCCAACAGCTGGTGAACGAATTCTGCACCAGCCGCGGAGTGTCGTACAGCCAGTGCGGCCTGTTCCGCTCCTACGCCCTGGTGCTGCGGCACCTGCACGCCGCCGGCGCGCCACTGCGGCACCCGTCGGTTTCGCAGCAGTGCTAGGCGTGTCCCGTGGATCATGAATGATTCGCGGATGGTGTGCGTTCGAACACGGTGCGGGGATGAGTTTCCGGCTGGCAGTGTGCATCGAGCACCCACGGGTGTTGCTCGCCCGCTGCGCGTCACCGAATGGCCAGACCAGCTGGACGCTTCCGGGCGGAAGGGTCGAGCACGGTGAGGATCCGTTCGACGCGGTGATCCGAGAGGTTGCCGAGGAGACCGGCTGCGACGCGGTGGTCGAGCGCTTTGTTGGGTGTGGACTCGAGGGGCATTCCCGTGGTTGAACACCGCTCGCCCGGGCCGATCCCGCACCAGAACGTCGACGTCTTCTACCGGGTCCGCATCACCGGCGGCGAACTCCGGCCCGAGCCGAACGGTGAGATCGCCGAGTCGGTCTGGACGCCGATTCCCGCCGTCCACCCACCTGTGCCGGTCATCGCTGGTCGACATCGGCCTCGCTCTCGCACAGGACCTTCCAGCAACGGGCCACGTCGCTCCCCGGTCGGCGGTCTGATCCAGCACTGAGGCCGAGGCCGGCCGCGAACGACCTCGAACAGGCGCTGGCCAAGCTCGCACCCACGGGCTCGCCGCCGCTTCCGCCGATGTCAGCGATCTTCCCGAAACTGACGTCGAGCGCGTCGAGGACCGCGTCGCCGTTGCCCACTTGGTCAGAACGTGGATCGGGTCGATCAGCGTCGCACCCAGCGGGGTGAGCTCGTACTCCACGCGTGGCGGCACCTCGGCGTAGGCCTGGCGGCGGACGAGTCCGTGCGCTTCGAGCCGACGGGCCAAGAGCTCCGCCCACCCAGCCACGTTGAGGATCTGTCGGGTTTCAGAGGGAGTTCTTGGTCCTCGCGTTCCAGGCCGAGAAGCCGGCTCGTTCTGCGTCGGCTGCGGAGCGGAACCAAACGCTGGCCTTGGTGCGCTCGTAGTAGGGCGACTGCATCGTGTGGTAGCGCTTGGACCGGGTGTTGCCCTTGATCCGGTAGCCGCTGCGCGGGGACTGGCCGTTCGGCTTCGCCTTCACCGCGCCCGGGTAGGGACCCGAAACCGGTTCTTCCGCAGGGGTTCCCGGATCAGGGATGTCCTCGCCGGTCTTCTGGACCGGGATGCCTTCGACGACGTACTCCTCGCTGAGGTCGGCGAGGCCGGCACCGGCGAGTTCCCCGCCCGCCTGGTCCGATCCGTCGTTGCCGGAGATCAGCACCGTGACCTCAAGGGTGCCGTCGGTCTCGCTGAAGGACGTGAAAGCGGGAGCGTCGTCCTCGGACCGCTTGGTGCGGGGGCCGGCTGAGACGGGCAAGGGTTTCATCGGCTCGGCCGGGGCCTGTTCGATCGCCTCGGGCTCTCGGATCGCGGGGAAGACCATGTGCCCGCCCTGCCGCAGCGGCCGGGACAGGAACATCGCGTTGGCCAGCGAACCCGTCGCGAAGCACAGCAGGACGAGCAGGAAGGTCCACACGACGGGCAGAGTTCCGCCGCCGAGCGGTGAGGCGAAGGCGAATGCGGCGGTGACCAGCAGCGCTGCCACTCCCCAGACGATCCATTGGCGCAAACAGGCGGTGGGCGCCCGGTGTCTTGACTTCGGCACGAAACACTCCTAGGTCTCCTGAAGAGTGAAATGATCGGCTGCCGAACGTTCTAACCACCCCTGTCGCGCACAGCCACCGGAGATCACCCGTCCGTGCTCGTACGGTGCGCAATTCACACGGCCGTGTGACGGTCATCGCTTCAGGCCGCAACGACGTCGGAAAACCCTTCGCGTCAGCGGCGGATCAGCCCGAGTTGCGCCGCGGAGGCGATCGCGGCGGTGCGGGAGTCGACGCCGAGCTTGGTGTAGATGCGGGCCAGGTGGGATTTGATGGTCCCCTCGGTGAGGTAGAGGCGACGCCCGATCGCTTGGTTGGACAGGCCGTCGGCGACCAGGGTGAGGACCTCGGTTTCGCGCTTGGTCAGCGTCGTTCCGGGCACGCGGAGCCGGTTCATCAGCCGGTCCGCGACCGCCGGGGCGAGGGTGGTGCGCCCGGACGCTGCGGTGCGCACCGCAGCTGCGAGCTCGTCGGGCGGGGCGTCCTTGAGGAGGTAACCGGTGGCGCCCGCCTCGATGGCGGGCAGGGTGTCGGCGTCGGTGTCGTAGGTGGTGACGATCAGGACGTGGGGCGCGCCGGGTGTGGCCGTGATGGCGGCGGTCGCTTCGGCGCCGTTCATCCCGTCGCGGAACTGCAGGTCCATCAGGACCACGTCGATGCCGCCGTCAGCGGCGATCCTGACGGCTTCTTCGGCCGTGGCGGCTTCGGCCACGACCGTCATGCCGTCCTCGGTTTCGAGCACGGCGCGCAGTCCCGCGCGCACGACGGGGTGGTCGTCGGCCAGGAGCAGGCGGATCTCGGCGTCGGTCACGGACGGGCCTCGGCAACGGTGTCGAAGGGCAGGTGCGCAGCCAGGGCGGTGCCGTGGCCGGGGGTGGATTCGACGGTGAAGGTGCCGCCCAGGGCGCGCACCCGTGCGCGCATGGCGGCCAGCCCGAACCCGCCGGATTCGGGGTCGGGTGCGGGCAGCTGGTCCGGGTCGAAGCCGTGCCCGTCGTCGACGACGTCGACGGCGATCTCCTCACCGAGGTAGCTCAAGGTCACCTCGGCGGAGCCGGCCTTGCCGTGGTGGACGCTGTTCGCCAGGGCCGACTGGACGATGCGCAGCAGCGCGACCTCGTGCGAGGGCGGCAACGGCACGGGATCGCCGGCCAGGTGGAACCGCGCGGCGATGTGGTGCCGGGTGCTGGTGGTGGCGCACAGCCGTTCCAGCGCTCCCGCCAGCGTGGCGCCTTCCAGCGTCGGCGGGGTGAGCGCGGCGACGAAGCGGCGGACCTCCGCGAGGTCGTCGGCCGCGGCCTGCCGCGCCTGGTCGACGTAGCGGGCGGCGTTGTCGGGCGCGGTGGGAAGCGCGCGTCCGGCGGCGCGCAGCAGCAGCTGGATGCTGGACAGCCCCTGGGCGACGGTGTCGTGGATCTCGCGGGCCAGGCGTTCGCGCTCGGCCAGCATCCCGGCGGTGTGCTGGGCCGCGGCGAGATCGGCGCGGGTCTCGGTGAGCTCCTGGATGAGGCGTCTGCGCTGCTCGCTCTCCCGGTACAGCGTCTGGTAGCCCCGCACGACGGCGACCGCGACCGCCGCGCCGAGTGCGGGGCCGATGGCCATCGCCGCCCCGAACTCGCCCTGGTGCGCGCCGTACCCCAGGATGGCCGCCACCGCCGTGACCACCACGACGACCAGTCCGGCGCGGCGCGGCAGCAGGTGGAGCTGCAGGAAGTACAGCGGGAACGCCAGCCACACGCCGTCGGCGGACAGGGCCAGCAGCGCCAGCCAAGCGGCTCCCACCAGCACCAGCCACAGCGCCGCGGCCTTCCGCGACCGGCGCACCCGGGGCACCACCGGCCCGGCGGCGTAGACCAGCCCGAAGGCGACCGCGGCGGCGACCACGAGGCCGGTGTGCGGGCGATCGCCGGCGATCGCCCGGCCGACGGCCAGGGCGAGCAGGCCGAGCACCAGCAGGTGCAGGCACAAGGTCAGTGCCCGGAGAGCGGGAGCGCGGGCCGGAACGATCGTGGTCACAGTCCGTCAAGTCTAGGGCGCGGCAGAACGCCCGGCCTCTGTCGAAAGTGACAAGCGGCGTGGCGACCTTCGATGCGGCGAGTGCTGCCCTGCGCCAGATGCCCGCGCACGGGGTCGACGGCGAGAGTCGACGTGTACCTCGCAGACCCAACGAAAGGACAGGCGGAAACCGTGTTCGTCGCCTGGAGAGACCTGAAGTTCGCCAAAGGGCGGTTCGCCCTCATGGGCGTCGTCATCATCCTGATTACCCTGCTCGTCGGCCTGCTGTCCGGTTTGACCGCCGGACTGGGGCAGCAGAACATCTCCGCGATCACGTCGCTGCCGGCGGAGCGGATCGCGTTCAACCAGCCCAGCAGCGGCGAGGACCTGTCCTACGCCAACTCCACCGTCACCGAGCAGCAGTGGCGACGGCTGGCCGAGGCGCCCGGGGTGACCAGCGCCGAGCCGTTGGGCATCACCACCACCAAGGCCACCGCCGGGGTCAAGAGCACCGGTGTGTCGGCGTTCGGGGTCGAACCCGGCTCGGCGCTCGCCCCCGAGAGCAGCAAGATCGGCGACGGCGCGGCGGTGCTGTCGGCCACCGCTGCCGAAGAGCTCGGCGTGGTCGCGGGCCAGAAGTTCACCCTCGCCGGCCAGGAGCTGGTGGCCGCCTCGGTCAGCGGTGACGACTCGTTCAGCCACACCCCGGTGATCTGGACCAGCCTGAACACCTGGCAGAAGACCGCGCCGCCCACCGACCGCGGCGACGGCCCGACCGCCACCGCGATCGCCTTGACCGCCGCACCCGGCACCGACCTCGCCTCGCTCGACGAGGCCGCGGGCACCACGACGGTGACGAAGGCCGACTCGCTGACGGCGATCGGTTCCTACTCGTCGGAGAACGGCTCGCTGCAGCTCATGCGCGGGTTCCTCTTCGCGATCTCGGCACTGGTCATCGGCGCGTTCTTCACCGTGTGGACCATTCAGCGCAGCGGCGACGTCGCCGTCCTCAAGGCGCTGGGCGCCTCGACCGGCTCACTGCTCAAGGACGCGCTCGGACAGGCCGTCGTGCTGCTTACCGGCGGAACCCTGATCGGCACCGGAATCGCGGCGGGGCTCGGTGCGCTGGTCGCCGGATCGGCCGTCCCGTTCACCCTCACGCCCGCCACCGTGCTGGTGCCTGCCGCGGTGATGATCGCGCTCGGCGCGCTCGGAGCCGCCCTGTCCATCCGCCGCATCACGTCCGTCGACCCGCTGACCGCCCTGGGGAGCGCCCGATGAGCCTCGAACTGAACGACATCACCCTCACCTACCCCGACGGGGATTCCGAGCTGACGGCCCTCGACCGCGTCAGCCTCCAGGTCCCGGCCGGAAGCCTCACCGCCGTGGTCGGCCCGTCCGGGTCCGGCAAGTCCAGCCTGCTGGCCGTCGCGGCGACGCTGATCACCCCGGATTCGGGTGCCGTGGCCATCGACGGGGCGTCCACCACCGGCCTGTCCCGCGGCGAGCTGGCCGAGCTGCGCCGCACCAAGATCGGCATCGTCTTCCAGCAGCCCAACCTGCTGGCGTCGCTGACCGCCGCCGAGCAGCTGCAGGTGATGGCCCAGATCGACGGCCGCGAGCCGCGCGCGGCTCGGGGCCGGGCGATGGAACTGCTCGACGCCGTGGGGATGGCGGACCTGTCCGGCAGGCGCCCGCACCAGCTCTCCGGTGGTCAGCGCCAGCGCGTCAACATCGCCCGCGCGCTGATGCACGACCCGACGGTGCTGCTGGTGGACGAACCGACCAGCGCTCTCGACCACGATCGCGGTGCGGCCGTCATCGACCTCATCACCGAGCTCACCCACCGGCAGGCCACGGCGACGGTGCTGGTCACCCACGACCGCACTCACCTCACCGCGGTGGACCAGATCGCCGAGGTGCACGACGGGCGGCTGCAGCAGCCCGCTCACCTCTGAAGCGGGCGGTTCCGGGAGACCGCAGGGCCTCCCGGAACCACGTCCTCAGTGGACGGTCACTCGTCGTCGGGCTTGGCGTGGTCCGCCTTGCCCGGGTTCGGGTCGCGGGAGAGGTCGATGAGCGGGTCGAGTCCCGCGCCTTCGGGAGCGGCGTGGTCGGGGACGCCGGGGTTGGGGTCGCGCGAGAGGTCGATCTCCGGGCGCTCGTCGCCGGTGCTCACACGGTCCTCCTGCGGTATCCAGGCGCCACTGCCGCGCCTGCTCTTTCGAACACCAGGATGCCTGTCCCCGGAACAGCGACGACCAACGCCCCGCCGCTCCGGGGCGCCTCGATGGTGCGAGCCGGGGCGTTCGCGCTCCTAGAGTGGGCGGGCCCGCTCCGCCACCTCCGGCAGGAAGGATTCCGCTCCGATGAGCACCGACCTCGTGACCTGCACCGTCGAGGACCACGTCGCCGTGGTGACGTTGAACGATCCGCCGATGAACGTCACCACCCTCGCACTCACCCGGCAGCTCAACGCCGTGCTGCGCCGACTCGCCGACGACCCGGCGACGCGCGTGCTGGTGCTGACCGGAGCGGGCGACAGGGCCTTCTGCGCGGGGTCGGACATCAAGGAGTTCCCGTCGCTGATCGCAGACGGTGACGTGGTGGACCGGAAGCTGTCGTTCGAGAACGAGACGTTCGGCCTCGTCGACGAGTTCCCGAAGCCCACGATCGCCGCGCTCAACGGGCTCGCCTACGGCGGCGGGCTGGAGCTGGCGGTGTGCTGCGACCTGATCATCGCCGAGGCGGGCACCGAGGTCGCGCTGCCCGAGATCAAGCTCGGCGTGATCCCGGCTTCCGGCGGGCCCGTTCGCGTCACGCGCCGGGTGGGTGAGGCCCGCGCCGTGGAGATGATGTTCTTCGGCGACCCGCTGCCGGTCGAGACGGCGCTGACCTGGGGCCTGGTCAACCGCGTCGTCCCCCGCGGCGACGCGCTCACCACCGCCCGCGAGCTGGCCTCGCGCCTGACCGAGCTCCCCGCCACGGCGCTCGCGCTGGTCAAGCAGGCGGTGCACAACGGCCGGGACGGTGACCGGGAGGCGATCCTGTCGACGTTGCCGCTGTCCGAGCGGGCGTTCGCCGCACCCGACGCGGCGGAGGGGGTGCGGGCCTTCCTCGGCAAGGAGGCACCGCGGTTCAACTCCGCACCCGAGCGGTGAGGACCAGGTGTTCGAGTGCGCGCCTCGAACACCCGGTCCCCTCCCCCGCGGTTCTGGGATCTCGTCCGCCCGCGAAGCGCTGACGATCTGAGAGCCGGGGCACAGTGCCGTGACGCGGTGACGCAGCAGGGCATCGCACCACCGAACGCTCCGGAGGCGCCAACCCCGCCACCGAGCTGCACCCAGAGGGGCGCACACCCGACGCCCCCTTCGCCGAGTGGAGATGCATGACATGACCGAGGTTCACGGCGTCGCCGACGTGAGCGCATTCGTCGGCCCATTCGGACGGTCGCTGGACAACTACGCCGTTTACACGCTCGACGCGACGGGAGTCGTCACCAGCTGGAACCACGGTGCGGAGCGGATCATGGGCGCCACCGCGACCGAGGTGATCGGCAGCAGCACGAAGGCGTTCTACACCCCCGAGCAGATCGCCAACGGTCATCCCGAGAAATCGCTCGAACAGGCGCGCGAGCACGGCTCGCACGTCTACGAGGACTGGCGCGTGCGCAAGGACGGCAGCTGGTTCTGGGCGAACGTGGTGATCACCGCGCTGTGGTCGCCGGACGGTGACCTGCTCGGCTACGCCAAGCTGACCCGGGACGACACCGCGCTCCACCGGCAGGTGGAGACCTCGCTGCGGCAGTTCCGCGATCTCTACGAGCTCTCCCCGGTCGCGATCGGCCTCTTCGACCGGTTCGGCCGCGTCATCGACTCGAACACGGCGTTGTGCGAGCTGCTGAACTACTCGCCGGAGGAGCTGCAGGGCATGCACGCGACGGCGCTGCTGGATCCGAACACACCGGGACTGGACGACATCTCCGCATCGTTCGCGCACGGGGCGCCGCCGGACGACCAGGCCGTGTACGAGCGGGCGTTGTCCCGGCCGGACGGCCAGACCGTCCACTGCGAGCTCCACATCGCGAAATCCCAGCAGTCGTGCGGTGATCCGTTCTGGATGGTGGTCTTCGAGGACGTCACCGACCGGAGACGCGAAGCGGAATCGCTGCGCTATTGGGCCTACCACGACGAGCTGACCGGCCTGTGGAACCGGGCGGCGATCCCGCAGCTGGTCGCCGGTACCGATGTGGCCCGGGCCGCGGTCCTGTACTGCGACATCAGGAACTTCAACCGCATCAACGAGGCGCTCGGCTACGAGGCGGGCGACGAGGTCCTGATCGCCGTGGCCCAGCGCTTGCAGGACGAGCTGCCCACGGGGTGGTCGGTGGCCCGCACGGCTGCCGACGAGTTCGCCCTCGTGTGCCCGGACGTCGCGGCGGAGGGCGGGATCTCCCAGATCGTGGCGACGGTGGCCGAGCTGACGCACGTGACGATCCCGGTGCGGGACCAGCGCGTCCAGCTCTCGGCCATGATCGGTGCCGCCGTGGGTTCCGAGTGCGGGGGCACCAGTGCCGATGACCTCGTCCGGTGGGCGTTCTCGTCCTTGCAGGAGGCCAAGAAGGCCGGGATGGCCAGCATCGCGTTCGCCGGCCGCAAGCTGATCGACTCGATCGACGGCCGGCTGGAGCTGGAGACCGAGCTCCGCGACGCGATCGACAACGACGAGCTGACGCTGCACTACCAACCGGTGGTGGGGGCCGACGGCGCGATCCGCACCTGCGAGTCGCTGCTGCGCTGGGAGCACCCCGAGCGCGGGATGTTGTCGCCGGGCACGATCCTGCCGGTCGCCGAGCGGGCCGGGATGCTGGCCGACCTCGACGCGTGGGTGCTGGGAAGGGCGCTGCACGACGCGGCGAGCTGGCCGGTGCCGCCGGGCGGCAAGCCCGTGAGCGTGGCGGTGAACGTCGCCGAGCTCATGCCCGGCGACCCGGCCTTCAACGACCTGCTCGAACGGCACGTCGCCGAGACCGGCATCGCCTGGGACCGCATCGTCATCGAGCTGGTCGAGACCGCGATCGTCGACCTGCCCTCCCGGATGCACGACAGCATGAACGACCTCCGGGCTCTCGGCGTGCGCTTCTCCGTCGACGACTTCGGCACCGGGTACTCCTCGCTCACCCGCATCCGGGACTTCCCGGCGCAGTCCATCAAGATCGACAAGGCGTTCGTCCAGGACATCACCACCAGCCGCGTCGACCGGAAGCTGGTCAGCACGGTCACCGACCTCGCTCAAGCGCTGGACTGCGTCACGGTCGCCGAAGGCGTCGAAACCCCGGAGCAGTTCGAGGTCCTGCGGTCCCTGGAGGTCGACGCCTACCAGGGCTGGCTGTTCTCCAAGGCCGTCCCCGTCCCCGACCTGACCCAGCTCATCGAAGCAGGCCCGATGACCTGGTGAGCTCGGGAGAAGCCTCGTTCGGCATCGTCTGCGGGAGTTGAGGTTCCAGGTCCCGGCGAGGCCGCTTCGCGCGGGGAAGCGGCCTCGCGGGGGGTGGGGTCAGGCGGGGCTGTGGGTCTTCGTGCCGTCGCGGCGCTCGGCGACCTCGGCGGTCATGTCGCGGAAGCGCTTCTCGGTGAGCGGGTAGAAGACCATGATCGCGATGCCGACCGCCGCGCAGCCGATCGGAACGATGCCCGCCGCGGCCCGGATTCCCCAGAGCGCGGTGGCGCTCTGCACCTCCGCGCCGCCGACGTAGCCGGCGAGCCCGATGGTGTAGGCCGCCGCGGCACCGCCGAGCGCCTGGCCGACCTTGCGGACGAACGAGAACACCGCGTAGGTGGTGCCTTCGGTGCGCGCCCCCGTTCGCCACTCGCCGTACTCGACCGTGTCGGCCTCCAACGACCACATCAGCGTGTTGACCAGGCCCAGCCCGGCGCCGATGAGCACGAACGCGCCGAGGGCGAGAGAGGGCGTCGAGGCGGGCGCGAACATCGCGACCGCGGAGCCGGCGGCCGTGACCCCGCCTCCGGCAATGTAGCCCGCCCGCTTGCCGATCGTGCGCACCACGAAGGGGACCACCGGCGCGATCAGGAACATCAGTCCTGTTTGGAGCACCGTGAGCACGATGTAGAGGTTGGCGTCTCCCAGGACGTCCCGCGCGTAGTAGACCCCGATGGTCTGGATCGAGAACATCGCGGTCAGGAAGAACAACGAGCTCGCGCACAGCAGTTGCAGCGGTGTGTTCTGCCGCAGCGTGCGCAGGCTCGTCCGCAACCCCACGGTGACCACGTCGCGCTGGACGGTCTCGCGAGCGGTGAAGAAGGTGAACAGGTACAACGCCGAGCCGATGACCACGAACACCAGCGTGGTCAGCTGCAACGACGCCTGCAGGTTCTCCGCGTTCTTGATCTGCGGTGCGACGACGAGGCTCAGCAGGAGCATCGTCGCCGCCGACCCCATGGACCGCGCGCTGGCGAGCTTGGCGCGCTCCACCGGTTCTTGGGTCATCGCCGCCGCCAGCGACCCGTAGGGGATGTTGACCAGGCTGTAGACCGTGCCGACCGCCGCGTAGGTGAGGTAGGCGTAGATCAGCTTCGCCGTCAGGCTGCCGTCCGGCACCGAGAACGTCGCCACGCTCAGCAGCAGCAGCGGGACCGATCCGAACAGCAGCCAGGGGCGGAACTTGCCCCACCGGCTCGACGTCCGGTCCACCAGGCGACCCGCCACGAGATCGGCGACGCCGTCCCACACCCGGACGATGAGGAAGAGGGTTCCCGCTGCGGCGGCGGGGATTCCGGCCACGTCGGTGTAGTAGAGCAGCAGGAACATCGAGGCCATCGAGAAGGCCAGGTTGTTGGCGGCATCCCCGGCCGCGTAACCGAGGAGCTGTTGCGCTCTGAGCTTCATCAGGACCACCCCCGTCACTCGATCGCGTCGCCGCGCGCGTGCCAGCGGCGCTTCAGCGAGAACGCGGCGGCCTTCGGGCGTCGGTCGCGGGTGAACACGCCCTTCTTGTTGCCGTCCACGCGCGCGTAGCCCGCACTGGTGGCGAAGTCGGCGAAGTTCCAGACCTGCTCCCCGACAACGGCTTCCACCCGGTCGAACACGCGGTGGTACATCTCCAGCAGCTCGGCCTGGTACTCCTCGGTCCACGGCTGGGACACCGCGGAGTGCAGGCCCGCCTGGGCGTCCGCGCCGTACTCGGTCATGATGATCGGCTTGCCCTCGCACCGCGCCCACTCGTGGAGCTCGGCCTCCAGCGCGCGCTCCGCGGCGGCCAGGTCCCCGGCCTGGACGTACCAGCCGTAGTAGCGGTTGATCATCACCACGTCGGAGAACTCGGCGACCTTGCACTCGCCCGCCGGGGCGAACATGACGTTGACGAACCCGACCGGACGGGACGGGTCGACAGCGCGCGCTTCGGCGAACAGCGGCTTGAAGTAGTCGCGGGCGGCGTCGGTGTGCGACTCCGGTTCGTTGGCGATGCTCCACAGCACGACGCTGGGATGGTTCTTGTCCCGTTCCACCAGCTCGCGGATCGCCTGCCGGTGCGCCTCCTGGGTGCGGGCGCTGACCGTCTGGTCCGAGTAGGTCTCCTGCGTGCTGGAGGAGATGATGCCGCCGCCGATGCCGAGGTTGAGGCCCACCGCCGCGGTCTCGTCGATCACCACGATGCCGTGCCGGTCGGCGTAGTCGAGCACCTCCTCCGCGTACGGGTAGTGCGAGGTGCGCAGGGAGTTGGCACCGATCCACTCCAGCAGGGCGAAGTCGTGCACCATCGACGCGTCGTCGTGGCCCTTGCCCCGCACCACGTGGTCCTCGTGCATGCCGAAACCGGTGAAGTAGAACGGTTCTCCGTTGATCAGGAAGTTCGTCCCGTCGACGGCGACGGTGCGCACGCCCACGTTCAGCGAGTACCGGTCGACGACGGCCTCAGCGGCGCCGAGCAGCTCCACGCGCAGCTCGTACAGGTAGCCCTCGCCGGGCCGCCACGGGCGCACGTCCTCCACCCGCAGCCGACCCGACAGGCCCTCGACCCGCGCGACCTCGGTCCCCTCCGCGTCGTGCAGCGCGACGCGCGCCCGCTCGCCCTCCGAAGCGCGCACCTCGTAGTCGACCGTTCCGGCGAGCCCGTCGAGGTCGGTCGTCACCGTCACGTCGGTGATGTGCGCGGCCGGGGTCGCGTACAGCGACACCGCGCGGTGCAGGCCGGCGTAGTTGAAGAAGTCGTGGTGGTAGCGCTGCCGCGGCCCGTCGGGGGTGTCCTCGACGTAGCCGGGCGGGATGGACTCCCAGTCCAGCCGGTTGTCGACGACGACGGTGATGCGGTGGGCCTCGCCCAGCCGGACCAGGTCGGTGACGTCGGCTTCGAACGGGGTGTAGCCACCGATGTGCGAGACGACCTGCTGGTCGTCGACCCACACCGTGGCGCGGTGCGCCGCGGCGTCGAAGCGCAGCACGATCCGCTGCCCGCTCCAGGTCGCGGGCACGTGCGCGGAGGTCTGGTACCAGACCTCGCCGACGTGATCGCGCACCGCCGCATCGGCTGGGATGTCGTTGTAGCTGGCCGGAACCGGCATCTCCGCTGTGCCCGGCAGCGCGCCGCGCCACCACTGCTGGTCGCGCCCGACCCCCTCGGCGTCGACCGCGAACCGCCACAACCCGTCGAGCGCGCGGCAGTCGCGGAAGGCGTTGGTGAGAGGACGAAGCATCGTTGCTCCCTTCATTCTTCGGGTTCCGCGCCCGGTGCAGCCGTGGTGCGGCTGCACCGACGCGGGGTCAGGGCCGGGCCTGCTCGGCGCAGGCCCGGGTGTCAGCGGCGGGGCATCAGCACCGAACCGCGGCCGGTCGTGGACCGCAGTTCGGTTCCGACGGCGGAGACCAGCTCGTCGTCCGCACCGATCTCCGGGTCCAGGGCGAGCAGCGACCGGCGGACGGCGTCGGTCGACCGCGCCGCCTCGGCCAGCTCCTCGGCGCGCGGGTCCCGAACCTGCCCGGTCTGGAGGTGGCGCAACCACGCCGCGAGCCCGAACACCACCGGTGCGGGCAACCGGCCCGCGGCTCGCTCGGCGCGGAACACCGGCAGCAGGCGGGCCGGGATCTTCTGCGATCCGTCGTGGGCGATCTGCGCCAGTTCGTGCCGGATGCCCCGGGCGGCGAAGCGGATCAGCAGGTTCCGCCGGTACTCGGCGATCTCCGCCGGGTCCACGGTGAGGTGCTGGGCCGCGGTGTCCCACCACTCCTGCACGAGCGCGGCGAGGCGCCCGTCGTTGACGGCGTCGCGGATGGTGCGGTGGCCGCGCGCGAGACCGGCGTAGGCGAGCAGGGTGTGCGCGCCGTTGAGGAACCACAGCTTCCGGCCGGCGTAGACGTCGACGTCGTCGACGAACCGCGCTCCGCGCCGTTCCCACTGCGGACGCCCGGCGGCGAAGCTCCCGCACAGCAGCCATTCGGTGAACGGCTCGGCCACCACGGGCGCCTCGTCGGAGAGCCCGCTCAGGCGAGCGGCGGCCTCCGCGTCGCCGCTGACCGGTGCGGGGGTGATCCGGTCGACGACCGTACTGACGATGCTGACGTGGTCCTCGATCCACCCGGCGAACCGGGCGTCGTCGCTCGCCGACGCGCGGAGCACCGAGCGCAGCACCGCGCCGTTGGCCGGGAGGTTGTCGCAGGGGACCAGCGTGATGGGCGCGCCGTTGGCCCGGTACCGCCCGCGCAGTCCGGCCAGCAGCCGGGCCGTGGCGGAGTCCCGTCCGGGTTCCGGTGGCGCGTAGGCCGCCTCGGTGACGGTCAGCGTGAGCACCTCGACCTCGGGCGAGGCCAGGTCGCGCAACCACGGCTCCACCTCGGCGCCCGCGTGCGCCCGGCTGATGGCACCGATCGCCTCGACCGCGTCCGTCTCGCCCGGCACCCGCAGCGTGTACGCGCCCTCCTGCGCGTTGAGGGCGCGCGGCAGCTCAGTGTTGCGGAAGGTGTAGGCGGCGATCCCCCAGTCCGGCGCGGCAGCGGTGTACCACGCCTGGTGGGAGCGGTGGAAGCTTCCCAGCCCCAGGTGCACGGCGCGCACCGGCGCGGCGGGGGCGAGCTTCGCCGCGGCCCGCGTGATCGCGGCCGTCACAGCCGGAACGCCTTGCGCGGCAGGGCGTCGTTGAGGTCGCGCAGCACGGCGGCCGCGTCCTCCTCGGTCATGACGTGCTCGGCGACCAAGCTCGCCAGGTGACCGGCATCGACCCGTCGAGCGGTGTCGTGGCGGGCGGGGATCGAGCAGAAACCCCGGGTGTCGTCCACGAAGCCGGCGGTGCGGTGGAAACCTGCCGTCTCGGTCACCGCGTCGCGGAACCGGCGCATCGCGCGCGGCGCGTCGAGGAACCACCACGGAGCGCCCAGGTACAACGCCGGGTAGAACCCGGCCAGCGGCGCCAGCTCCCGCGAGAACACCGTCTCATCGAGCGTGAACACCACCGACTGGAAGCGCGGGTGCGTGCCGAAGCGCTCCAGCATCGGCCGCAGCGCCAGGGTGAACTCGTTGCGCATCGGGATGTCGTGGCCGGTGTCCGCGCCGTAGCGCGAGAACGTCGGCGAGTGGTGGTTGCGGCAACTCCCGGTGTGCAACGCCATCACCAGACCGTCCTCACTGGACATCCGGGCGTTCTCCCCCAGCAGCTGCCGCGACAGCAACCGCGCCTCCTCGGGCGTCGCTGTTCCGCCCCGGACGGTGTCGAAGAGCCGGGACGCCTCCTCGGCGGGGAGGAAGGCCATCTCAGGGTCCGGCGCGCTGTGGTCGGTGGCCGTGGCGCCGTGCTCCCGGAAGTGGTCGCGCCGCGACTCCAGCGCCCGGACCAGGCCCTGGTAGCTGTCGGTGCCGACACCGCTGACCTGCGCGAGCTGCTCCAGCGCCCGCAGCCATCCCTGGCCGGTCGCGTCGAGGTAGCGATCCGGGCGGAAGGTCGGCACGACCCGCCCCGACCAGCTCGGATCGGCCGCCAACGCCTGGTGGTGGCGCAGGTCGTCGGCCGGGTCGTCGGTGGTGGCCAGCACCTCGATGTTGAACGACTCGAACAGCGCGCGCGGCCGCAGGGCCGGTTGCGCGAGCTTGTCGACCAGCTCGTCGTAGAGCTCGTCCGCCGTGGCCTCGGACGGCTGGGACCGCACGCCGAGCACGTCGTGCAGTTCCGCTTCGATCCACTGCCGCGAGGCCGTGCCCAGGAAGTGGTGCCAGTGCGAGCAGAACGCCCGCCACACCTCGCGCGGTTTCGCGGCGGGCGCGCCCTCGCCATCGCCGAGGCCGAGCTCGTTGAGCGACTTGCCGTGGGCGTGCAGCAGGCGGGTCACGTAGTGATCCGGTGTCACCAGCAGCGATGCCGGGTCGGTGAAGGGCTCGTCGGCGGCGAGCAGCGCGGGGTCGACGTGGCCGTGGGGGCTGATCAGCGGGAGATCCCGCACGCTGTCGTACAGCCGGCGGGCGATCGCTCGCTGCGCCGGGTCCACCGGGAGCAGGCGGTCGGGGTGCGGGTTCAGCGGCGTGCGGGCCGTGGTTGATGCTGTGACACCGTCCATGAGCGGAGCTTCAGCTCCGGACGGGCCCGCTGACAACCGGTTGCCAGCAGTTGCCAGCCGCTACCTCCCGGCCGGTCCCGTCGACCCCCGGATGACCATGTGCGAGTCGAAGGTGAGCGAGCCCGGCCCGTCGCCGTGCCCCGACAACCGCGCGTGCAGCGCGTCCACCGCGTAGGACCCGAGCTTGTCGGCGGGACCGGCGATCGTCGTCAGCCCGGGAGCGGTAAGGTCGGCGCCGAAGATGTCGTCGCAGCCGATCAGCGACAGGTCGTCGGGCACCCGGACGCCGGTGGCCCGCAGGCGTTGCAGCGCACCGATCGCGATGAGGTCGTTGTAGCCGATCGCGGCCGACACCTTCCCCAGCACCAGCGCGTCCGCGGCGTCCTCGCCTCCCTTGCGGTTGGGCGCGAACGGCCCGAGGAACGAGACCTCGATGTCCAGCTGCGCCGCCTCGTCGCGGACCGCCTGCCAGCGCTGCCCGTTGATCCAGGAGTTGCGGGGGCCCGACAGGTAGGCGATGCGGCGGTGGCCGAGCACCGCGAGGTGGCGCACGGCCTTGCGCATCCCGGCGGCGGTGTCCACGACCAGGCTCGGCACGCCCTCGACCTGCCGGTTGATCATCACCAGCGGCCGGTAGTCGGCGATCTGCCGCACGGCCTCGTCGGAGAGCCGCGAGGTGGCCAGGATTCCGCCGCTGGTGGTGGCCAGCAGCTGGCGCAGGTTGTTGGCCTCCAGCCGCGCCGACTCGTCGCTGTCGGTCAGCGCGAGGGTGAAGTTGCGCTCGATCGCCCGGCTCTGGGCCGCCTTGATCACGGCCGCGTAGTACGGGTTGGAGATGTCGGTGACCACCAGCGTCAGCACCCGGATGCGCCCCGGCGCCTCCGCCCTGGCCAGCGGGCGCGGCTCGTAGCCGATCGCGTCCGCGGCGGCCTGGACGAGCTCCCGGGTGGCGGGGCTGACCCGCGCGGGGTTGCTGAAGGTCCGGGAGACGGTGGAGGCGGCGAGGCCGCACTCGCGCGCCACGTCGTAGATCGTCGGTCGTGCCTGCTTCACTCGGCCTCCGCGACCCGCTCGGTTGACAACAATCGGCAACAAGTTGTCATGGTAGCCGGGCCTCCTTAGCTTGGGGAACCAGTCCACGCTCGAAGTCCCGTTCCCCAGAGGAGTCCGCTGTGCGCATCGACCGCGCCGACGTCATCGTCACCAGCCCCGGACGAAACTTCGTCACCTTGAAGATCACGACGTCCGACGGTGTGACCGGTTTCGGCGATGCCACGCTCAACGGCCGCGAGCTCGCGGTGGCCTCCTACCTCCGGGACCACGTCGCGCCGCTGCTGCTCGGCCGCGACGCCCACCGCATCGAGGACACCTGGCAGTACCTGTACCGGGGCGGCTACTGGCGGCGGGGTCCGGTGACGATGGCGGCCATCGCCGCGGTCGACACGGCTCTGTGGGACATCAAGGCCAAGGCCGCGGGCATGCCGCTGTACCAGCTGCTCGGCGGCGAGAGCCGCGAGCGCTGCCTGGTCTACGGCCACGCCAGCGGGCGGGAGCTGCACGAGCTCTTCGACTCGATCCGGGCGCACCTCGACCTCGGTTTCACCGCGGTGCGGGTGCAGACCGGCGTTCCCGGCCTGCCCTCGGTGTACGGGGTCGCGTCGAGCTCTGCGGCGGGTGACGGAGGCGGGCGCTACGACTACGAGCCCGCGCGCAGGTCGGCCCGGCCCGCCGAGGAGACCTGGGACACCCGCGCCTACCTGCGTCACGTGCCGAGCGTCTTCGAGGCGGTGCGCAACGAGTTCGGCCCCGACCTGGCGCTGCTGCACGACGCGCACCACCGGCTCACCCCGATCCAGGCGGCGCGGCTGGGGCGGTCGCTGGAGCCGTACGACCTGTTCTGGCTGGAGGACGTGACGCCGGCCGAGAACCAGGAGGCGCTGCGGCTGGTCCGCAGCCGCACGACCACTCCGCTGGCGATCGGCGAGGTGTTCAACACGATCTGGGACTACCAGACGCTCATCAGCGAGCAGCTCATCGACTACGTGCGCTCCCCCGTCACCCACGCGGGCGGCATCACCGGCGTGCGGCAGATCATGGACTACGCCGCGATGTACCAGATCAAGTCCGGGATGCACGGTCCGACCGACGTCTCGCCGGTCGGCATGTCGGCGGCCGTGCACCTGGGAATCGCGTTGCACAACTTCGGGATTCAGGAGCACATGCTCCACGACGAGCGGACCAACGCCGTGTTCGGCCCGACGGTCGAGTTCGCCGACGGCGGCCTGCGGCCGAGCCAGGAGCCCGGTCTCGGCATCAACTTCGACGAGCAGCTGGCCGAGAAGTACCCGTACGAACCGGCTTACCTGCCGACCAACCGGCTCCTGGACGGCACCGTCCACGACTGGTGAGCATCGGTTCCCCGCGGAAGACCTCGCGGGAGAACCGGTGTCCGCTCAGGAACTGCCCTGGGGCACCATCCATCCCAGGACGGGCAGCGACTGCAGGTAGGCCAGGGCGCACATCAGGACGAGGAAGATCAGGCTCCACGGCAGGACCCGGCGGAAGATGTCGCCTTCCCGGCCATGCCGACCGCGCCCGCGGCGATGGCGAGGTTCTGCGGCGAGATCATCTTGCCCAGGAGCCCGCCGGAGCCGTTCGAGGCGGCGGCCAGCGCGGGATCCATGCCTGCCCACCTGGTTGGCCGCGGAGACCTGCAGCGCGCCGAACAACGAGTTCGACGAGGTGCCGGAGCCGGTGACCGCCGTGCCCAGCCACCCGAGCACCGGCGAGATCAGCGCGAACACCCCACCGGCTCCGGCCATCCAGGTGCCCAGCGTGGCGGTCTGGCCGGAGGCGTTCATGGCGTAGGCGATGGCGAGCACCGACATCACGGTGACGATCGGCCACTTCAGCTGGGCGTAGGTGGCCAGGTAGCGCTCGGCGGCGCGGCCCGGGGCGCCGATGGCCGGGATGCTCAGCAGTCCGGCGATCAGCAGGAGGCTGCCCGCGCTGGTGAGCCAGTTGAACTTGGACTCGGCCAGCGACAGCTCGTCGCCGCCGGCGTCGGTGATGTGCAGGCCCGGCCAGTCGAACTTCACCGTCACGGCGTCGAGGAGGTCGTGGACGACGCTGATCTGGGCGACGACGAACACCGCGATGATGATCAGGTACGGCAGGTAGGCGCGCACGACCTCGCCGCGGGAGTCGACCTCGGTGCTGGGCTCGGCCTCCAGGCCACCACGCGGCGTCCACACCTTCAGCAGCAGGACCGTCGCGCCCGCGGCGACGAGCGAGGCGACGATGTCGGCCAGCGGCACGGAGATGTAGTTTGCGGAGACGAATTGCGCGAGACCGAAGGTGATGCCGCACGTCAGCGTCGCGGGCAGGGTCTGCCGGACGCCCTTGCGGCCGTCGAGGACGCCGACCAGCACGATCGGCACGAACACCGCCAGCAGCGGGGTCTGCCGACCGGTCATCGCACCCAGGTCCTCCAGCAGCAGGTCGGTGACGCTGGCGAGGGTGACCAACGGCGACGCCGGAGCGCCGAAGGCGACCGGGGCGGTGTTGGCGACCAGCGCCACGACCGCCGAGGTGATCGGCGAGAATCCCAGCGCCAGCAGCATCACCGTGGTGATCGCAACCGGCGTGCCGAATCCGGCCAGGGCTTCCAGGAGCGCGCCGAAGCAGAAGGCGGTGATCACCGCCTGGATCCGCCGGTCACCGCTGACCCGCGTGAACGACCGCTGCAGGACGCCGAAATGCCCTGTCGTGACGGTCATGTTGTGGACCCCAGATCGCGTTGATGACGATCCGCAGGATCGGGAAGAACCCGAACGCCGCGCCCAGCGACGCCGACAGCAGCGCTGGGACGACCGGCATCGGGTAGACCAGCACCGCGACGGCCAAGGCGACGACCAGCGCGACGAGCGATGCCTTCCACGCCGCCATCCGCACGATGCCGAGCAGGACGAACAGGACCAGCAGCGGCAGCGCGGCGGCGAGCGCGCTCAACCCCAGCGAACCGAGCAGCGGATCCAGGACCTGTTCGTACGCAGCCACTCCCTCGGGGCGTCGAACCGTTCCGGCGCAACATAACGGCCCGTTCGCCCGCAGGAAGTCACACGACTGCAACGAACCCGGCGACAACACCGGAAGAGGTGGCTCAAGAGCCCGATTTCTCCCGACTTCGGAAGGTGAGGAGACCTTCGAGCCCGCGCAGGAACGTCTCGCAGATGGGCTGCGGATCGGTGAGGCAGCCCGCGGTCATGGCGCCGTCCCGCAGCATCACGAAGTGCCGTGCGGCGGGTTCGGGGTCGATCTTGCCGATCCCGGAGAAGAGCTCGGTCATCGTGTCCAAGAACCACTGCCGGTGGGCGAGCACGGCGAGGTGGACCGGGTGGCTCGGATCGGGGTACTCGGCCGCGGCGTTGAGGAACGCGCAGCCTCGGAAACCTGAGTTCTGGATGTCGCCGGTGATGGTCCGCCCCACGGTTCGGACGGCGTCGGCAGAGCTGCGCTCGGCGGCGCGCGCCTCGTCCACCCGCGCGCGGAACGCCTCGTCGGCCTGCGTCAGGTAGGCGACCAGCAGGTCGTCCTTGCTCGGGAAGTGCCGGTAGAGCGTGGCGCGGGTGACCTGCGCGTGCGCGATGACGCGATCGACGCCCACCGCGTGCAGGCCTTCGGCGTAGAACAGCTCGGTGGCCGCGTTGAGCAGGCGAGCCCGCGCCTCCGACATCCGTCCCCCCGTTCGATCATCCGCCTGACTTGCTCCGAGGCTAGCAGATAGAACGATCGGTCTTGACAATCCGCTCCCAGCGCAGCAGGCTCAGGTGCACCGATCGTTCTATCCACTTGCTCCCGAGGGGATCGACCTGATGACACGTCCTGCCGACACGACCCACGTCGACGGCACCGGCACGCACCCGGAGGCGAGCAGCGGCGCGACGTCGCTGCGCACGCTCTACTTCATCCGCTTCGGATTCGCCGTGGCGTGGGCGGTTCTCACGGTGGCGCTGGCCACGACCCTCAACCCGGGAGTCGTCGCGCTGCTGGTGATCTACCCGCTGTTCGACGTCGCGGCGGCCGTGGTCGACTACCGCTCCTCCGGCACCACGCGCCCGAAAGCACCGCTGTACCTCAACATGACCTTGAGCCTGCTGGCCGCGATCGGTCTCGCCCTCGCCGCCACCTCCGGCATCCCCGGCGTGCTGCGCGTCTGGGGCCTGTGGGCGATCACCGCCGGCATCGTCCAGCTGATCGTCGCGGTCCTGCGCCACCGGCTCGGCGGCCAGTGGGCGATGATCCTCAGCGGCGGCATCTCCGTCCTCGCCGGCATCAGCTTCATCCTCATGGCCGGGATGCCGAACCCCTCGCTCACCGGCATCGCGGGCTACGCGACGCTCGGCGGCATCTTCTTCCTCATCTCCGCCATCCGCCTGCACCAGGCGGCCAGGCGCACCCGGTGACCGCCCGGGGTCTTCGACCGTCCTCGATCGAAAGACCCCGCCCGGATTTCCACTGTGGAGAGGGTGAATCGCGCTGTCGCTGAACGCTTGTACGACCGCTTCCCCCTGCGGCGACCGGGATGCGGCGGGCCGGGTTGAGACCTACGCTCCTTCATGAGGTCCGTCCCGACGGGCAAAGTTGCGGCGCCGATGGTGTTCGCTCGCGCGTCGCCCGCGTGATGGAGAACCGATGGCTGAGCCGAAACAACGCCGCGCCGGTTACGGCAAGGGACTCACCGGCGAGCTGCTGGCGGAGTTCCTGGGAACCTTCGTGCTGATTCTGCTGGGCTGCGCGTCCGTCGCAGTCGCCGTCGCCGGGCTACCGGGGTCCGGACGGCAAACTGATTCCTTCGGTGCCGCGAACTGGCTCATCGTCGCCTTCGGCTGGGGATTCGCCGTGGTGTTCGGCGTGTACGTCGCGGGCGGGGTGTCCGGCGCGCACATCAACCCGGCGGTGACGCTGGCGTTCGCGGTGCGGCGGGCGTTCCCCTGGGTGAAGGTCGTGCCCTACATGCTGGCCCAGCTCGTGGGCGCGTTCGCGGCCGCCGCGGTGGTGTACTCCGTGTACAGCTGGGCGATCGACGCCTTCAACGCGAAAGCCGGTGTGCCGCGCACCGAATCACTGGACACCTTCGCGATCTTCGCGACGTTCCCGGCCGAGTACTTCGGCGGGTCGTGGTGGGGCCCGCTGCTGGACCAGGTCGTGGGAACGGCTGTTCTCGTCCTGCTCATCTTCGCGTTGATCGACGCGCGCAACAGCGCTCCGGCGGCCAACCTCGGGCCGTTCCTGATCGGCATGGTGGTGACCACCATCGGTTTGACGTTCGGCCCCAACGCGGGCTACGCGATCAACCCGGCACGTGACTTCGGCCCGCGGTTGTGGACGTTCCTCACCGGCTGGGGTGAGCTCGCCCTACCTGGGACCCACGAGTGGTTCAGCTTCTACTTCTGGATCCCGATCGTCGGCCCGCTCATCGGGGCGGTGGTCGGAGCCGTGGTGTACGACCTGTTCATCGGCCAGGTCGTCGCGGCCCGCACGAGCGCGCCGGAACCCGGCCGAGCGGGCGACACGTCGTCCTGAGGCACCCGGCCCTGCCGTGAGCCCGAGCAGCCCCTACCGAGTGCCCGGGATCGGTTCGTACTGGTGTTCCGGGCGGCCGCTGGCGCCGTAGCGCAGGGTCATGATCGCCTGGCCCTCCTGGGTGAGGGAGGCCAGGTAGCGCTGCGCTGTCGCGCGGGAAATGCCGAGCTCGTCGGCGACTTCGGCGGCCGAGCGGGCTCGCCCGTCGTTGCGCAGCGCGTCGAGCACGAGTTGCGTGGTCAGCGACGAGCGCCCCTTCGGAGCCGCAGGCCGGTCGCCCTCGCGCAGCAGTCGGAGGGCGCGGTCGATCTCCTCCTGGTCGATGGCGCCGCCGGTCACCGGCAGCCGCGCGTGGTAGCGGGCGAAGGCGTTGAGCCGTTCGGCCAGCTGTTCGGCCGTGAACGGCTTGATGAGGTAGTTCAGCGCTCCGGCGGCGAAGGCCGCGCGCACGGTCGCCGGATCGGTGGCGGCCGTGAGCATGATGGCGTCGGTCTCGAGCTCGGCGAGCAGCGCGATCCCGTCGTGGTCGGGCAGGTAGTTGTCGAGCAGGACCAGGTCGGGGTTCTGCTGGTCGATCAGCTCGCGCGCCTGCGCCGCCGTGTGGGCGATGCCCAGCACGCGGAACCCGGAAACCCGATCGGTGAACTCGGCGTGCACCTGCGCCACCCGGAAATCGTCGTCCACCACGACCACGCCGATCACGACTTCTCCTCCTCGCTCGCTGGGGAACCGTCTTCGAGAGCGCCCGGCAGCTCCGCCACGAACAGCGCGCCGGACTCCTCGCCGGGGCCGACGACGCGCACGTCGCCGCCGAGGCTGCGCGCCGCCTGCCTGCACAGCGCGAGCCCGAGCCCGTTGCCGGCGGACCGCTTCGAGGAGACGCCCTCGACGAAGATCTCCTCGCGCAACTCCTCCGGAACACCGTCCCCGCTGTCCACAACGGACACGTGCAGCGTGGTCCCGTCGGCCAGCAGGTCCACTTCCACGCGCGGGCGGGCAGCACCCACGCGCGCGGCGTCGATGGCGTTGTCGACCAGGTTGCCGACCACGGTCATCACCTCGACCGGTGCGCGCAGCGGCGCGGGAACCCAGCTCGTCTCGGCCAGTTCCAGCTCGACGCCCTTCTCCAGCGCCACCGACTTCTTCGCGGACAGGAACGACACCAGGTAGGGGTCGCGCACCGCTTCGGCGGCCGGTCCCAGGCCGGTGACCTGCCCGTGGGTGAGCGCCTGCACGTACTCGACGGCTTCCTCCTGCCGGCCGGTCTGCAGCAGCCCGGACAGGGTGTGCAGGCGGTTGGTGAACTCGTGGCGCTGCGCGCGCAGCGTGTTGGTCGTGCTCCGCACGTTGTCGAGCTCGCGGTTGAGCGATTCCAGGTCGGTGCGGTCGCGCAAGGTGAGCACGCTGCCGAGCTCGACGCCTCCGCGCCGCACCGGCCGGTGGTGGGCCACCAGGACCCGGTCGCCGGACAGCGCGATCAGGTTGTCGGCCTGGCGACCGCTGAGCAGCAGGTCCCGCAGCCGCGGCGGGATGTCCAGCGCGGTCGTCGGCGTGCCGACCTCCAGGGGCGTGCCGAGCAGCTTCTCGGCCTCGCCGTTGCGGACCGAGACGTCGCCGGCGGCGTCGACGGCGAGCACGCCCTCCCCGATCCCGTAGAGCACGGCTTCGCGCTGGCGGACCAGTTCGGCGAGCTCCTCCGGTTCGAGCCCGAGGGTGCGCCGCTTGAGCAGGCGGGTCAGCCACGCGGCCCCGGCGATGCCGACCAGCAGGGCACCGCCGGTGAACGCCGCGGTGGTGCCGATCAGCCGCAGCAGCGCGGTGTTGATGTCCTCGGCGTCGAACCCGACGCTGACCTGACCGATGATGCCGCCGTCGGGTCCGCGCAGCGGGACCTTGCCGCGCGCGGAGAGCCCGAGGGTGCCGCGCTGCACGTTCACGATCTCGTGGCCGGCGAGGACCTGGCGCGGATCGGTGCTGACCGGCTCGCCGATCTCGTCGGGGTTGGGGTGCGACATCCGGATGCCGCGGCGATCGGTGACGACCACGAACAGCGCCCCGGAGGCCGCTCGGGCCCGGTCGGCCTGCGCGCGCACCCCGGGCTGGTCACCGCGCGCCACCGCGCCCGCCAGGTCGGTGTCGGTCGCCAGGACCTGGGCCGCGGTGAGGGCGCGCTGACCGTACTGGTCGACGAGGTGGCGGTCGAGCAGCGACGCGACGAGGAAGAACCCGATCGTGGTGACCAGGGTGATCAGACCGATCTGCATGAGCAGTGCTTGTCGCGCGAACCGCATCGGGCGGTGGGGCATGTCCCGACGATACGTCGTGAGCAAAACGCGCAGAACGTTCTCAACGCGAGATATGCGGACAACATCGACAAATCTCGTCAGAGCGACGTAGCTCACCTACGGTTCCCCGGAACGCAACGGCGCTGCAAGTGGGACCACCGGAGGTCCGCAGGGAGGAGGACGCGTTGATCGCGCTACTCGGCTTGAGCATGGTGACGGTTTTCCTCTACTTGGTGGTGAGCAAGCGGCTGTCACCGATGGTCTCGCTGATCGCGGTCCCCATACTCTTCGCCGTCATCGGCGGCTTCTCCCCGGACCTCGGCGACATGATCACCGACGGCATCAAGTCGGTCGCCCCGACGGCGGCGATGCTGCTGTTCGCGATCCTCTACTTCGGGATCATGATCGACGCCGGGTTGTTCGACCCGATCGCGCGCGGCGTGGTCCAGCTGACCCGCAACGACCCGCTGCGCCTGATCATGGGCACGGTCGGCCTGGTGGCGCTGGTGTCGTTGGACGGTGACGGCACGACCACGTTCATGATCACGGTCTCGGCACTGCTGCCGATCTACCGCAGGCTGGGCGTCAGCCCGGTGCTCATGACGGGCCTGGCGTGCTTGACCAACGCGATCCTCAACGTCGTGCCGTGGGGCGGTCCCGCCGCTCGCGCCGCGAGCGCGCTGCGCCTGGACCCGCAGGAGCTGTTCGTGCCGATGATCCCGGCGCTGGCCGCCGGACTGGTCACCGTCTTCGCCCTCGCCTACGTCCTGGGCCTGCGGGAGCGCGCCAGGCTGCGCACCGCCGAACCGGTGCTGGTCGGCGCGGGCGGTCCCCCGGCGGGTGGTTCCGGTGACGCGGCGTCCTCCGACGGCGGCTCGGCGGACTTCGACGTGCTCGCCCCGGACCGAGAGTCGCTGCGCCCGAAGCTGTACTGGTTCAACGCCGGTCTGACGATCGCGCTGCTGACCGCGCTGATCATCGGCGTGCTGCCGATCTCGGTGCTGTTCATGATCGGCTGCGCGCTGGCGCTGCTCGTCAACTACCCGCGGCTGGATCAGCAGCGCGACCGCATCGCCGCGCACGCCGACAGCGTCGTCGCCGTGGTCGCCATGGTGTTCGCCGCAGCGGTGTTCACCGGCGTCCTCTCGGGCACGGGCATGATCGAGCAGATGGCGCAGTACCTGCTCACCGCGCTGCCCGACGGCCTGTTCCCGTTCTTCAGCATCATCGTCGCGGTGCTGAGCGTGCCGTTCACGTTCTTCATGAGCAACGACGCCTTCTACTTCGGCGTGATGCCGATCCTCGCCGAAGCCGGCGCCCAGCACGGGATCGGCGCGATGGAGATCGCACGGGCTTCCCTGCTCGGCCAGCCCATCCACATGCTCAGCCCGCTGGTCCCGGCGATGTACGTCCTCATCGGACTGGCCAAGGTCGACCTCGGCGACCACCACCGCTTCGCGATCAAGTGGGCCCTGCTCGTCTGCGCGGTGGTCATCACGACCGGCCTCGGCCTCGGCCTCATCAACATCCACTGACCCACCCACCCCTCCGCCCTCGACGCCCCCACCCGTCGAGGGCGGAGGCAGTTCCGGCCGGGTTGAGGCTCGGTGTTCTTACAGCAGCCCTGCGAGGCGGGCTTCGTGGACTGCTGCTGTGCGGTTGCGGACCGCGAGCTTGCGGGTGGCGTTGCGGAGGTAGGTCTTGACCGTCTGGGGGCTCAGGCCGAGACGGGCCGCGATCTCCACGTTGGACGCTCCGATCTCGACGAGGCGGAGCGCTTCGATCTCGCGGGGTGCGAGGGTCACGTCGCTCGTCGTGGTCGGTGCTGCGCTCCCGCGGAGCCGGTGGTGGATCCGGCGCAGGCGGGCGCGCATGGCCTCGTCTCCGGTCTCCTCGATGACCGCGGCCAGTTCCGCCAGGGGGTCGGGTTCGTGCAGCTCCGGGTCCGGGCGCAGCCGGTCCTCGACGTCCCGGGACAGCTGCGCGGTGACGACCTCCGCCGTGCGCAGCGCGCGGTCGCCGACCGGGCGGTGGTCGCGGGCCGCGCCGTAGAGGACGCCGCACACCGCCTCGCCGACCGTGATGGGCAGCGCGAACACCGAGGTGAGGCGTTCCTGCCGGACGACGATCGGGTCGTACTCGTGGGTGATGTCGGAGGTGCGGGCGTAGTCGTTGACGCGGTGCGCCGCGCGGTCGCGCAGCACCCTGCCGCCGAGACCGCTGCCCGGGCGCACCTCCAGCCCGCGCAGCCCCGACCCGAAGGTGCCCTTCATCCGGCCGATCACCAGCCGCTGCGGCGTCGTCGACGTGCTGCCGCCGAACACCACGGGAATGCCCGTCGACCGGGAAAGCCAGTTCAGTCGTTCCGGGAGGAGCCGGTCGATCCAACCGGCCGCTCTGACGTCTTCGTCCATGTGCGCTCCCTCACCACGTCAACTGGGTGAATACCCCGCACCTCCCGCTCCGCGCTACCCCCGTGAGTGGGTATTCGATCCTCCGGTGGTCGGTGCACCCTCGTCCCGACAGCGTCGTCCGATCGAAGGGGATGCGGCACATGGACGTCACCGGCGCCTACCGAGAAAGCCGTGACCAGCTCTTGGCGCTGCGCGGCGAGCACCCGCGCGCCGTCGCCGAGTTCCGCTGGCCGGAGCTGGGCGAGCGGTTCAACTGGGCGACCGACTGGTTCGACGCGATCGCGCGCGGCAACGACCGCCCGGCTCTGGTGATCGTCGAGGAGGACGGGTCCGAGCTGCGGCGCAGCTTCGACGACATGGCCACCGCCTCCGACCGCCTCGCCGGCTGGCTGGCCGCGCAGGGCGTGCGCCGCGGTGACCCGGTGGTGCTCATGCTCGGCAACCAGGTCGAGCTCTGGGAGTCGATGTTGGCGATCATGAAGCTGGGCGCGGTGATCGTGCCGACCACCACCGCCGTCGGCCCGGCCGAGCTGGTCGACCGGATCATCCGCAGCGGGGCCGAGCACGTCATCGCCAACGCCGCCGACACCGGCAAGTTCACCGACGTGCCCGGTGACTACGGGCGGATCAGCGTCGGTGCGGCCGACGGGTGGGTGAACCTGCGCGAGGCGGAAGCGTTGCCCGCCACGCCGCTGCCCCACCCCGGAACCGCTCCCGGCGATCCGCTGCTCTACTACTTCACCTCGGGCACGACCTCGCGGCCGAAGCTCGTCGAGCACACCCAGACCTCCTACCCCGTCGGGCATCTGACCACCATGTACTTCCTCGGTCTGCGGCCCGGCGACGTGCACCTCAACATCTCCTCGCCCGGCTGGGCCAAGCACGCGTGGTCGTCGTTCTTCGCGCCCTGGATCGCCGAAGCCACGATCCTGGTGTGCAACTACGGCCGGTTCGACCCGGCGATGCTGCTCGACCGGCTGCGGACCTGGGACGTCTCGACGTTCTGCGCGCCGCCGACCGTGTGGCGGATGCTCATCAACTCCGACCTCGGCGCGCGCCCCGAGTCGCTGCGCGAGGTGATCGGTGCGGGTGAGCCGCTCAACCCCGAGGTCATCGAGCAGGTGCAGCGCGCGTGGGGACTGACGCTGCGCGACGGCTTCGGGCAGACCGAGACGACCGCGCAGGTCGCCAACACGCCCGGATCGCAGATCCGCCCCGGCTCGATGGGCCGGGCGCTGCCCGGTGTCCCGGTGGTGCTGGTCGACCCGGCGACGGGACGGCCGGTCGACGGCACCGGTGAGGGCGAGATCTGCCTCGACCTGGCGCAGCACCCGCTGCCGCTGATGACCGGCTACCGCGACGACGCCGAGCGCAACGACACCGCGATGGGCGGCGGTTACTACCACACCGGCGACGTGGCGACGATCGACGCGGACGGCTACATCACCTACGTCGGGCGCACCGACGACGTCTTCAAGGCCAGCGACTACAAGATCAGCCCGTTCGAGCTCGAATCGGTCCTGATCGAGCACCCCGCGGTCGCGGAGGCCGCCGTGGTGCCCGCGCCGGACCCGGTGCGGCTCGCCGTGCCCAAGGCCTACGTCGCGCTGGCTCCCGGGCACGGACCGGACAAGACCACGGCGTTCGAGATCCTCAAGTACGCGCGCGAACACCTCGCGCCCTACCAGCGGGTTCGCCGGCTGGAGTTCTTCGAGCTGCCCAAGACGATCTCCGGCAAGATCCGCCGCGTCGAGCTGCGCGCCCGCGAGGAGGACACGGGCCCGCGCGACGAATGGCGCGACGACCAGTTCCCCGAACTGCGCTCCTGAGAGGCGCTCGAGCGCGGAGGCGGTCGAGAACCGCCTCCGCGCTTGATGTTTCAGGAACTCAGCACCGGCTTCCCGAGCGGCAGTCCTCGACCACCCGTCGCCGCCGACATCACGTGGAGGAACAGGTAGCAGCCCAGCGCCGCGAAGGTGAAGACCACGAAGCCGCCCACCGCCTTCAGCTGCGCCGAGTCCTGCACGGTCGCGACCAGCACGAGCACCAGCGCCGCGGCGATCAGCGCGAACAGGATCGTGTAGGCGGCCGGGAGCCGCAGCGTCGCCAGTGCGAGCAGCGCGACCGTGACGGCCCACGACGTCAGGAACAGCGCTTGCGTGGCCGTGGCGCTGCCGTCGGGAACTCCGAACCAGCCGTGGGTCAACCCGAGCACCAGGAGCCCGTAGCTGAGCCAGAACCCCGAGAACGTGCCGAAGATCGAGGCGACCGCGCTCTGCCCGATCGCGGCCGCCCACAACGCCGCGACGAGCTGACCCGTTCCGGTGGCGGCGAGGATGATCGCCACGGGTGCGCCGACCGCTTCCGGGGGGACGAAGCCCACCAAGGTCATGCCGAGGGCGATCGAACCCACGACGAACGTGGGCACTCCGATCAGCGCGGGGTCACCGGCCAGCGGCCCCGGTACGGGCTCCGGCTTGCGGTGCGTGGTTCGGTCCTGGTCCGTTGTCGCTGCGTCCGATGCGGTCACGATCCGCTCCTTCGCGATGTCCGGTGCGCGTTCCCGCGCCACCGCGGCCGGATCGACCTCGCCGACTCCGAGCGGACGGCGAACTTCCCCCGACCGCGGCGTTCCCGGCGACGAAAGTCCCCGGGATTTCCCGTTTCTGCAGGTGGAGCTGAACATGCCACGCCCGCGTCTGCGCGGGCAATGCGGTGGGAACGAACGGATCCCGATCCGACACGGAGGGATTCGCGACGGCCCCGAACGGCGGACGCCTCACGCAGCGTTGGAGCCCCCGATCCGGCCCCGCAGACGACCGGTTCAGTCAGATCCCGACACCGGAGAACCGCCGTAAACACGCACCGGAAAACTGCCGCAATCCGGACCCGGAAAACCGCCGTCATCGGGGTGCGTGGAGGGGCGAGAGCTCCGCGCTCCCGTGGGGCACGTGTCCGTGCTTCGCGGGAGCGCGGCGATCACGCGATGGTGGGGACGCGCTCGTCCTCCGGGGGTGGTCCCGGCGGAGTGCCGTTGCCGAAGGGGCGGCCTCCGAGCTTGTCCCGGCCGTGGGGTTGCAGAAGACCGGTGAGGTCGGGGCCGGCGGGGATGATGCCGGTCGGGTTCACGTTGCGGTGCACCACGTAGTAGTGCTCCTTGATCTGCGGGAAGTGGATCGTGTCGCCGAAACCCGGGGTCTGGAACAGGTCTCGCGTGTAGTCCCGCAGCACCGGCATCTCGGTGATCTTGTGCCGGTTGCACTTGAAGTGCCCGTGGTAGACGGCGTCGAAGCGCACCAGGGTCGGGAACAGGTGCACGTCGGCCTCGGTGATCGTGTCGCCGACCAGGTAGCGCTGACCGGAAAGCCGTTCGGCGAGCAGGTCCACCGCCTCGAACAGCTCGTGGAAGGCCTTGTCGTGGGCTTCCTGGCTCTGCGCGAAGCCGGTCTTGTAGACCCCGTTGTTGACCTTGAACACCAGGTCGCCGACCTCGTCGATCTCGGCGCGCAGGTCCTGCGGGTACAGCTCGGGCGCTCCCGGCCGGTGATGCTCGCGCCACTCGGTGGAGAAGTCGAGGGTGATCTGCGGGAAGTCGTTGGTGACCACCTGGCCGGTGGGGATGTCGACGATCGCGGGCACCGTGATGCCCTTCGCGTAGTCCGGGTCCCGGGCCAGGAACGCCTCGCGCAGCCGCTCGATGCCCAGCACCGGGTCCCGGCCGCCCGGGTCGAGGTCGAACTGCCAGCTGCGCTCGTCGTGGGTCGGCCCGGCGATGCCCATCGACAGCACCGGTTCGAGGCCCAGCAGCCGCCGCACGATGACCGCCCGGTTCGCCCAGGGACACGCCCTGGCCACCACCAAGCGGTACCGACCGGGTTCGACCGGGTAGCCGTCTCGCCCGTCGGCGGTGATCCGCGTGGCGATGTAGTTCATGTCCCGTTGGAATTCACCAGCCATGCCCTCGATCGTCCACCGAGGGCCCCGTCCCCGCCAAACGCCCGCGCCGGAACGCGGGAGGGGACTTCCGGGGGTGCGGCCCGGAACGGGCCGAGCCGCACCCCGGCGTCATCGGGCAGGCGCCTCCTCGGCGACTTCCGCGCGGGCGGGTTTGGTGGAGGTGTCGGCCAGCGCGAACGCCGCCAGCACCGACACCGCGGCCACCGCGATCAGGTAGTAGGCCGGCGACATCGGGTTCCCGGTGGTCTCCACCAGCGTCGACAGGATCAGCGGCGTCGAACCGCCGAAGATCGACACCGCGGCGCTGTAGGCCAGCGACAGACCGCTGTAGCGCACCTCGGTCGGGAACGCCTCGGCGATCGCCGTGGAGATCGCCGCCAGGCTCGGCGCCATCAGCAGTCCCAGCAGCACGTAGGCCAGGACGATCAGCGCGAACGAGCCGGACAGGATGAGCTGGTACATCGGGATGGCCAGCACCATCAGCGCCAGCGGAGTGGCGATCAGGAAGGGCTTGCGCCGCCCGATCCGGTCGGCCAGCAGCGCCCACGCCGGGCAGGTCAGCAGCAGCGCGGAGATGCCCACCATCATCGCGATGAACATGTCGGCCTGCGGGATGCCGAGGTTCTTGACCAGGAACGCGGGCCAGAACGCCTGGACCATGTAGGTGCAGGTCGTGCCGGAGATGATCAGGCCGATCACCTTGAGCACGTTCGGCCAGTGCTTCCGCAGCGTGATCATCAGCGGTGCGCCGCTGTCCTCGGGGGACGAGGCCTGGAACTCCGGGGTCTCGTCCAGGCGCAGCCGCAGGTACAGGCCGATCGCGCCCAGCGGCAGCGTCACCAGGAACGGCACCCGCCAGCCCCAGTCGGTCAGCGCCTCGGGCGTGAGCGCCATCGACAGCAGCGCGCCGATCACGGTGGCCACCAGCGTTGCCGCGAACTGGGTGAACATCTGCCAGCTGCCGTAGAACGTGCGCCGGTGGGCCGGCGCGTACTCGACCATGAACGCGGTGGCGCCGCCGAACTCGCCACCGGCCGAGAAGCCCTGCACGACGCGGGCGACCACCAGCAGGATCGGCGCGGCCAGGCCGATGCCGTCGTAGTTGGGCAGCAGTCCGATGACGAAGGTCGCCGCCGACATCCCGATGATGGAGATCGACAGCGTGGTGCGCCTGCCCATCCGGTCGCCGAAGTGGCCGAAGATCAGCGCGCCCAGCGGGCGCAGCACGAACGACACGCCGAAGGCGGCGAAGGTGGAGATCAGGCTGTGGCTTCCCGGGAAGAAGTTCGCCGCGATGGCCGCGGCGAAGAACCCGTAGAGCCCGAACTCGAACCATTCGATGAAGTTGCCGATGGCCGCTGCGAGGACCGCCTTGCGGCGCACCGGCGCTGGCACGGATGCGGTCATGATCAGTTCTCCACGTGCGTTCTGGTCAGGGCGAGTTCTGCGTAGAGGGTGGCGCCGTCGGCGAGCACGGCGTCGTCGAACAGCGCGGTCGGCGAGTGGTTGTAGTCGGCGGTGTCGGGGTCGAGGCCGTCGGGAACCGCGCCGAGGCCGACGAACCCGCCGGGCACCTCGTCGAGCACCCGCGAGAAGTCCTCCGACCCCGACAGCGGGTTGGGCAGGGTCTGGTGCCGCTCGCTGCCGAAGAGCTCGTGGATGGTGCGGTCGACGAACGCGGTCTCCTCGACGTCGGTCCGGGTGGGCGGGTAACCCTGCCGGTACTCGACCTCGACGTCCACCCCGTGCGCGGCGGCCACCGCGCGCAGCACCGCTTCCGAGCGCTCCCGCATCCGCTCGCGCGACTCCGGCGAGAACGTGCGCACCGTGGCGCCGAAGGTCGCCGACTCCGGGATGACGTTGACGGCGTTGCCCGCGCGCAGCGAACCGACGCTGAGCACCACCGGGTCGAACATGTCGAACTGGCGGGTCACCATCGTCTGCAGCGAGGTGATCATCTCGCTGATCGCGGCGACCGGGTCCTGCGTGCGGTGCGGAGCCGAGCCGTGCCCGCCGGATCCGTGCACCGACACGTGCAGCTCGTCGGACGCCGAGAGCATCGTGCCGGGCCGGGTGACGAAGCGGCCCTGCGGCGCGTCCGAGGAGAACACGTGCAGGCCGTAGGCCGCGTCCACCCGGCGGCCGGAGGCCTCCAGCACGCCTTCCTCGACCATGATCCGCGCGCCGTCGTAGCCCTCCTCCCCCGGCTGGAACATCAGCACCACGTCGCCGCCCAGCCGGTCGCGGTGCGCGCACAGCAGGCGGGCCGCGCCGATGAGCATCGTGGTGTGCAGGTCGTGACCGCAGGCGTGCATGGTGTCGCCGGTCTGCGAGGCGAAGTCGAGCCCGGTGCGCTCCCGCACCGGCAGCCCGTCCATGTCACCGCGCAGCAGCACGGTCGATCCACCACCGCCGCCGCGCAGCACCGCGGTCACCGAGCTCACGTCCCGACCGGTGCTGATCTCCAGCGGCAGGTCGTCCAGGGCCGCCAGCACCCGTTCCTGGGTGCGCGGCAGCTGCAACCCGACCTCGGGTTCGCGGTGGAACTCGTGACGCAGCGCGATCAGATCGTCGCGCATCGCCAGCGCGTCCTCGTGCACACTCAACTGCTACCTCCGGAAGTGACCTGCTTCATAACGACTCCAGGGCGCGTCAGTGTGCGATGTCGACTCGGCCCGACGTGGAGAATCGCAGGATTCGTGCGCAACGGACTCCCAGACGAGGTGATTCGTGCATCCCAGCTCCCCGGAACTGGCGGAAGAGGACCTGGCGCTGATCCACGCGCTGCAGATCGCGCCGCGGGTCAGCTGGGCGGAAGCCGCCCGCGTGCTCGGCTCGTCCCCGACCGCGCTGGCCGCCCGCTGGGAGCGGTTGCGGGCGGCGGGACTGGCGTGGCTGACGGTGCACTCGGGCGAGCAGTCGCGCGACGTGGTGGCCTTCGTCGACCTGCGGGTCGAACCGTCCTGGCGGACCGAGGCCATCGAGCGCATCGCCCGCGATCCGCGAGCGGCCTCGGTGGAGGAGACCGCGGACGGCCGCGACCTGGTGCTGACGGTGATCGTCCCGGACTACGACTCGCTGGCCGCGTTCACCCTCGACGACCTGCCGACGACTCCGGGAGTGCGGGCGGTGGACACGCACGTGGTCACCAAGGTGCACCGGCAGGGCGCGGACTGGCGGCTCGACGCCCTCGCCCCCGACCAGCAGGCGGCGTTGCGCGAGGCCGCCCGGCACGCCAAGAGCCCGGTCGGCGGCCGCATCCCGGACTCCTACTGGCCGGTGGTGCAGCGCCTGGCGCACGACGGCAGGCAGAACGCCGCCGAGATCGCCCGCGCGCTCGGTCGCGACCCCGCGACGGTGCGCAGGCAGGTCGCCCGCCTGCTGGCCACCGACGCCCTGGCCTTCCGCTGCGAGGTCGCCGGGCTGCGCACCCGCTGGCCGATCGTGTGCACGTGGTTCGCGCAGGTGCCGATGACCGAGCTGGACCACACGGTCCGCTCGCTGTCGACGCTGCCGGAGCTCCGGCTGCTGGTGTCCACCGCGGGCCAGTCGAACCTGATGTTCCTGCTGTGGGCGAGGTCGGCCGGCGATCTCATGCGCATCGAGCGGCTGGTCAACGAGAAGCTGCCGTCGCTGCGGCTGTCGGAATCCGTCCTGACGCTGCGCACCCGCAAGCGGATGGGCTGGCTGCTCGACCGGCACGGCCGCGCCACGGGAGAGGTCGTGCTCCCCCACTCGTTGCTGCCGCGATGATTTCACATCTGGTGACGTGATGGCGGTTATCCGCCACTGTCCGTATCGGTCCGGGACTCCTGCCTAGCCTCCGGTCGTGTTGATCGTTTCCACGTGAACGACCGCCCACAGGAGGAGTCGACATGTCCAGGTTCTCGATGACGACCGCGATCGCCGGCGCGGCGACGGCGTTGCTGCTGGTGGCAGGCGCGCCGCTGGCCGGTGCGGTCACCAGCGACGCCGCCGAGCCGCGCATCGTCACCTACGACGCCAGCCAGGCCGAGGAGTTCCAGGCGGCCATCGACGAGGCGGCCGAGACCTGGAACGGCCAGGTCGCCAACGTCAAGCTGGAGAAGGCCACCGACGGCCAGGCCGACCTGACCGTCCTCGCCGACGACGGCTGGCCGCGCGCCCAGACCGAGTCGCTCGGCGTGGGCACGGTGTGGATGGGGCGCCAAGCCGTCAACGAGGGGCACCACATCCCGCGCATCGCCACCCACGAGATCGGCCACATCCTCGGGCTGCCCGACGACCGCACCGGCGTCTGCGAAGACCTGATGTCGGGCGCCAGCGCCGGGACCGACTGCCAGAACAACCTCCCCAACCCGACCGAGAAGGCCCAGGTCGACGAGAACTTCGCGCAGGGCCTGGTGATCGCGCCGCAGCTGTTCACCGAGGCCCCGGCGCTCGCCGGGAGGTGACGGCTCTCAGCTGGGCAGCGCCGGTAGTTCCCGCTGGTCCAGCCACGCGGTGAACAGCGGCTCCAGGCGGCGGTTCGCGTGCTCGGCGGCCAGCGAGGTGAAGTCCTCGGTGGTCGCGGTGCCGTGGCGGTGCTCGGCCGCCCAGCCCCGCAGCAGCGCGAAGAACGGCTCGTCGCCGATCTCGTGCCGGAGCGCGTGCAGGGTCAGCGCACCGCGCTTGTAGACCTGCGGGTCGAACATGCTGGACACGCCCGGGTCGCCGATGCGGAGATCCGCGGCGACCTGGGCGTGCCAGTCCGCGGCGTGCTCCTGCGCCGACGGGCCGCCCGAGCGTTCCGACCACAGCCACTCGGCGTAGGTCGCGAAGCCCTCGTTGAGCCAGATGTGCCGCCAGTCGGCGATGGTGACGCTGTTGCCGAACCACTGGTGGGCGAGCTCGTGCGCCACGAGACGTTCGTGGGTGCGCCGCCCGTCGACGTGGTTGGCGCCGAAGATCGACATGCCCTGCGCTTCGACGGGGTCTTCGAGCTCGTCGTCGGTGACCACCACGACGTACTCGCCGAACGGGTAGGGGCCGAACAGCTCGCGGAAGCAGTCCATGATCTGGCCGTGGCGGCCGAAGTCGACCGCGAAGTCCTCCTTCAGCCGCGGTGGGATCGCCGCCCGCTGCGGGACCTGGCCCTCGGCCAGCTCCGCGTCGGTGTAGGGGCCGACCTGGACGCTCATCAGGTAGGTCGAGGTCGGTTCCGGCCGCTCGAAGACGTGGGTCGTGGTGCTGCCGCGCCGCTGCTGCGACACCAGGTTTCCCGTCACCTGCACCGAGAACGGCGAGGCAGCGGTGAACGAGACCCGGTACGCGGCCTTGTCGGACGGGTGGTCGTTGCAGGGGAACCACGACGGCGCCCCGATGGGCTGCGCGGCGACCATCGAGCCCTCGGTGAGCTCCTCCCAGCCGATCTCGCCCCAGCGGCCCGCGATCGGGTGAGGCGTGCCCGAATACCTGACCTCCACGCGGAATTCGGCGTTGTCGCCGATGGGTCGCTGCGGCCTGATGCGCAACTTCCCGCCGCTGTGGGTGAACTTCGCGGGCTTGCCGTCCACCAGCACCCGCCGCACCCGCAGGTCGGCGAGGTCGAGGCTGAACCGCGACAGCGCCTGCGTCGAGGTGGCCGAGATCCGCGCGGTGCCGCTGAGCCGGTTGGGCCCCACCTGGTAGTCCAGGTCGAGGTCGTAGTGCTCGACGCGGTAACCGCCGTTGCCGTGCTCGGGCAGGTAGGTGTCGGCCGACCGGTCCGCACCCGGTGACGGAGCGCTCGTGCTCGGAGAACTCACCGGTTGCGTCCCCTCTGCCAGTTCGTGATCGGGTTCCCGAGCCAGCGCGTGCCCGCGGGCACCTCGTCGCCGCGGGTGACCAGCGAGCCCGGTCCGATGGTGGTGTCGGCGCCGATGCTCGCGCCGGGCAGCACGATTCCGTGCGGGCCCAGGGTAGCGCCGGGATCCAGCCGGACCTCGTCGAGCCGCATGACCCTGTCGTGGAACAGGTGGGTCTGCACCACGCAGCCGCGGTTGACCGTCGAGCCGGCCCCGAGCCGCACCAGGTCCGCTTCGGGCAGCCAGTAGGTCTCCAGCCACACGCCGCGGCCGATCTTCGCGCCCATGCTGCGCTGCCACATCGTCAGCAGCGGGGTTCCGGTGGCCGAACCGATCAGCCACGGCACCGCCAGCACCTCGACGAACATGTCGGCCAGCTCGGTGCGCCACACGAAGGAGCACCACAGCGGACGCTCACCGGCGCGGTAGCGGCCGACCAGCAGCCACTTCACCGCGGTCGCCACGACGCAGGCCAGCAGCCCGGCGCCCAGCATGACCGGTCCGGCGAGCAGCGCCGCGCCCAGCAGTCCCGCGGTGGCGTGCAGCTGCGCAAGCGCCGCCAGCACCAGCACCGACAACCCGATGCTGAGCACGACCGGCACGAACCGGAACAGCTCGACGACGGCGCGGGCGAGCTTGAGTCGCAGCGGTGGCGCGAAGGTGCGGCTGCGGTCGCCCCGATCGACCGACCTGCGCAACGGCATCGGCGGCATCCCCAGGTACGACGAGCCCTTCTTGGCCTTGCGCGGCGTCGACGACAGCACGCCGACCAGACCGCGCTTGGGCACCCGGCGACCCGCCGCGGTCATGCCGGAGTTGCCCAGGAACGCCTGCTTGCCGATGCGCGCCGGGGCCACGTGCAGCCAACCGCCACCGAGGTCGTAGGTGGCGACCATGGTGTCGTCGGCGAGGAACGCGCCGTCGGCGACGTTGGTCATCTTCGGCAGCGCGAGGACCGTGGAGGCTTCGACGTCGCGGCCGACCTTGGCGCCCAGCAGCCGCAGCCACACCGGCGTGATCAGGCTCGCGTACAGCGGGAACAACCCGACGCGCGCCATGTCCATCAGCCGCTCGGTGGCCCACACCTGCCAGGCCACGCGGCCGTGGACCGGGTGGAACCCCTCGTGCATGCCGATGCTCAGCGCGCGGACGCAGATCACCACCAGCAGCGCGTAGCCGAGGAAGTAGGCCGCGCCCACCGGCGGCACCACCGGCGCGGCGCGCAGCAGCGCCGAGCCCAGGTCGGGCGAGCCGGAGATCGCGCGGGCGAACAGCAGGACGCCGGGCACCGCGGCCACCGCCGGGACCAGTCCCAGCAGCATCGAGGCCAGCCCGTACATCGCGACCCAGCGGCGCGAGCGCGGCGGGCGGCTGGACGGCCAGGTCAGCGCGGACTTGCTCACCTTGGTCGCCGGGGAACCCGACCAGCGCTGCCCTGCCGGGACCGAGCCGTGCACGGTGGAGCCTGCGGCGATCTCGGCCCGCTTGCCGATGCGCGCACCGGGGAGCAGCGTGCTGCGCGCGCCGACGCGCGCGCCCGCACCGATCCGGACCTTGCCGATGTGCACCCGGTCGCCGTCCACCCAGTGACCGGAGAGGTCCACCTCGGGTTCGACGGCGGCTCCCCTGCCGATCTTGAGCATGCCGGTGATCGGCGGCGGCGAGTGCAGGTCGACGTCGTCGGCGACCTGGGCGCCCAGCGCCCGCGCGTAGAACGACGTCCAGGACGCGCCGGAAACGCCCGTGGCGCCGGAGAACTCGGCGAGCTGCTGCGCGGTCCACAGTCTCAAGTGGACGCTCCCGCCGCGCGGGTAGGTGCCCGGCCGCACGCCGTCGAGCAGGAACCGGGCGCCGACCGCGGAGATCGTGATGCGACCGGCGGGTGTGAACAGCACCAGCCAGGCCGCCGCGATCCCCCACCACGGCACCGTGGGCAGGAAGCTCACCGAACCGGCCCAGGTCAGCACGTTGCTGATCGCCGCGAGCGCGGTCAGCCACCGCAGTCCCACCAGCGAGAGCATCGGGATCATGATGAGCAGTTGCAGCAGGCCGGTCCGGCGCGGTGTCGGCGCGACCTCGCGCTGGGCGTTGCCGGTGTCGGCGTCGAGCGCGTCGAGGTGCGCGGCCAGTCCGCCGAGCGTGGGCTCCTGGTAGATGTCGGCGACCGAGACCTGCGGGTGGCGCAACCGGATGCGGGCGATGAGCTGGGCGGCGGTGAGGCTGCCACCGCCGTGCGCGAAGAAGTCCGCGCCCGGGTCGGAGACCTCGACGCCGAGGATTTCCGCCCAACCCTCCGCGAGCCACGACTCGGTGCCCGACAGGGCCGAGGTCTCCCCCGGGCCTGCGGTGGGCAGCGGCCACGGCAGGGCCGCGCGGTCGACCTTGCCGGAGGTGCGGGTGGGCAGGTCGTCGATGATCGCCAGCAGCGGCACCAGCGCGGCGGGCAGGCGCTCCTGCAGCTGCCGCACGGAGGCGTCGTGGTCGACGTCCTCGCTGCTCGGCACGACGTAGCCGACCAGCACCTGGTTCCCCGCCGCGGTGGTCTGCACCGCCGCCGCGGCTCCCGCCACGTCGGGCAGGGCGGCCAGGGCGGCGTCGACCTCGCCGAGCTCGATGCGGCGGCCGCCGAGCTTGACCTGCTCGTCAGCCCGTCCGACGAACACCAGGCCCTCGGGTTCGGCCCGCACCACGTCGCCGCTGCGGTAGGCGCGGGACCAGCCCAGCGACGGCAGCGGCGCGAACTTCTCGGCGTCCTTGTCGGCGTCGAGGTAGCGGGCGAGACCGGCGCCGCCGATCACGAGCTCACCGGTGCCGCCCATCGCGACCGGGCGGCCCTCGTCGTCGACGACCGCGAGGTTCCAGCCGGCCAGCGGCAGCCCGATCCGGACCTCGTCGTCGCCGCTGAGCCTGGCCGCCGAGGCCACCACGGTCGCCTCGGTGGGCCCGTAGGTGTTCCAGACCTCGCGGCCCTCGACGTCGAGCCGTTCGGCGAGCTCCTGCGAGCACGCCTCGCCGCCGAGGATGAGCAGCCGGATCTCCTCCAGCGCCTCGACCGGCCACAGCGCGGCCAGGGTCGGCACGGTGGAGACGACGGTGATGCGCTGCGCGACCAGCCAGGGTCCGAGGTCGACGCCGGTGCGCACGAGGGCGCGCGGCGCGGGCACCAGGCATCCTCCGTGCCGCCACGCCAGCCACATCTCCTCGCACGAGGCGTCGAAGGCCACCGACAGCCCGGCCAGCACCCGGTCGCCCGGGCCGACGGGTTCCTCGGTGAGGAACAGGCGCGCCTCGGCGTCGACGAACGCGGCGGCGGAGCCGTGGCTGACGGCGACGCCCTTGGGCTTTCCGGTCGAGCCGGAGGTGAAGATGATCCACGCGTCGTCGGACGGGGTGGGGTCGCCGGTCTTGCCGCCGGGGGTGCGGCGCAGCCGCAGCTCGCCACCGGTGCTCAGCACCGCGCACACGTCGGCCTCGGTGAAGACCAGCTCGACGCGGTCCTCGGGGTCGTCGGCGTCGACGGGCACGTAGGCGGCGCCGGCGGCGAGCACGCCCAGGATCGAGACGTAGAGCTCCGCGGTCCCGGAAGCGATGTGGATCCCGACCCGGTCACCGGCACCGATGCCGGATTCGGCGAGGCGCCGGCGCACGGCGTCGACCCGGCCGGTCAGGCGGCGGTAGGTCAGCGCGGTCGTGCCGTCGTCGATGGCGGGCGCGTCGGGGTGCCGCTCGGCGGTGGTGGTGAGGACGTCGATCAGGGTGCGCTGGTCCGGCGCGAAACCCGACCAGTACACGGCGCTGGTCGTGGACCCGGGGACGTCGTCGAGGGATTCGTGCGCCGTCGTCAGCGTCACCGAGGCCGCCGTTCGGCCGGCGGCACGGCTGGGGAACTGCGAACAGGACCTGAACCCACGGCGTCTGTCTCCTGTCGTCAGAGCGCGCACTCCGGATGACGCACGCGCGGCAGACCGACCAGCCTACGATCTCCGGGAGATCAACGCCCGCTCCAACCCCTGTTCACGTGCTGGTGCTCACAGCGAACAGCTGTTCTGCAACGCCCCGTGACGGCGCCTCGCGTTCCCGGGTTCAGGGTCCATAGCCCCTGGCCCGCCCGCGCTGGCGGGGTCATGGTTGCGGGGGTTTCTCTCTGGGGTGAGCTTTCATGATCAACGGAACACGATCGGCCGCGAGCGCGCTGCTGTGCGTCCTCGCGATGACCGCCGGGCTGATGACGGCGACAGCGCCGCCCGAGGCCGACGCCGCTCCCGGGCTGCCGCCGGGGTTCGTGTTCCGCGACCAGCCGAGCGGGCAGGCCGCGTTCGACCTGACCGACTTCACCTACTTGCCGGACAACAGCGCGCTCAGCACCGGCAAGCAGGGCAAGGTCGCCTGGGTGTCCACCGGCGGGAAGGTCAACACGCTGGCGACGCTGCCGGTGGACACCGCGCAGGACCTCGGGCTGGTCGGCGTCGCCGCCGCGCCCGACTACCAGACGTCCCGGCAGATCTACCTCGCTCGCGCGGTGCCGGACGCCGCCGACGGCTACCTCCTGCGGCTGTCCCGCTGGACGGTCGAAGGCAGCCCGGAACCGACCCGGATCGTCGACGAGCGGGTGATCTTCGAGACCAAGAGCTTCTCCGACGTGCACGCCATCACCGGCATCATCGCCGCGCCGGACGGCACGCTGTGGGTCTCCATCGGCGACCTGGCCAGCTACCGGTTCACCGACGCCGCGGCGTTCCAGACGTTCGACCTGGACTCGCCCGCGGGCAAGATCGTGCACATCACGCCGGACGGCCGCGGGGTGGCGAGCAACCCCTTCTACCAGTCGTCGAACCCGTCGTCGTGGCGCAGCCGCGTCTACGCCAGCGGTTTCCGCAGCCCCTTCCGGCTCTCGATCGACCCGTCCACCGGGACTCCGATCGTCGGCGACGTCGGGTACGGGACGTGGGAAGAGGTCGACTTCGTGCGCCCGGGCCAGAACTACAAGTGGCCGTGCTGGGAGGGCAACCACCCGGCTCCCGGGTACGCCGACCGGCCGGAGTGCGCCAACGTCGCCAACACTCCCCCGGTGTGGGAGTACCACCACGGCAGCGGCGTCGACGAGGGCAACAGCGTCACCGGCGGCATCATCTACCAGGGCGAGAGCTACCCGGAGTCCTACCGGGGCGCCTACTTCTTCGGCGACTACAGCCAGCGCAAGCTCTGGACGCTGCGGCTCGACGCGCAGGGCGCGCTGGTGCAGCGACCGCAGAGCCCGCCGCTGGGAACCGACATCGGCGGTCCGGTGAAGTTCGAGGCGGCGCCCAACGGCGACATCGTCTACGCCGACATCTACAGCGGTTCGCTGCGCAGGCTCAGCTACTCCGCGGCCAACAACCCGCCGGTCGCGGCGGCCACCACCACGACCGATCCGGCCACCCGCACGGTCACCTTCGACGGCTCGGGCTCGATGGACTTCGACGGCGACACCCTGCGCTACGACTGGGACTTCGGCGACGGCACCACCGCGACCGGGGTGCGCGCCACGCACACCTACGCGCCGGGAACACAGCGGTTCACCGCGAAGCTGACGGTGCGGGACCCGCTCGGTGCCTCCGACCAGGTCGACGTCGTGGTGGTCCCCTCCAACCACTCGCCGGAGCTGACGCTGACACCACCACCGCAAGCGGACTTCGCGGTCGACGACCCGATCAGCCTCACGGCCGAGGCCACCGATGCCGAGAGCGGCCCGCTGGAGGTGACCTGGACGAGCTCGGTCGTGCACTGCGCCGAGGAGACGACCTGCCACGATCACCCGGGACCCGGCGCGCAGGGCCCGGCGTTCGACACCGCGTTCACCGCGCACCCGGACGCGCGGATGACGTTCACCGCCACCGCGACCGATGCCGAGGGCGTGTCGACGTCGAAGACCTACACCGCACTGCCCCGCGAGCACCTGCTGACGCTGGCCAGCAACATCCCCGCGGTGCTGCAGATCCCCACCGAAGGCGGGGCCAGCTCGGCGATGGTCACCGAGGGCGCGAAGCTCGACGTGCTGGCAGCCGAAACGGCCACCGACGGCGGGTCGAAGTTCACGAGGTGGACCGACGGGCCGACCGCGCGCTCCAGGCTCATCACGATGGGGCCCGCCGACCAGACCCTCAACGCCGAGTACCGGTCCGCGATCGACCAGCGGTACGACTCCGATCCCGGGCTGCGCGCGCTTCTGGGCACGCCGACGGGACCGGAGACCACCGACGGCCCGGTGCACTTCCGGACCTACCAGAACGGCAGGCTGTACTGGAGCGCGGGAACCGGGGTGCACGAGGTGCACGGCGGCAACCTCGCCAAGTACCTCGAACGCGGCGGGCACGCCGTCTTCGGCGCTCCGACCACCGACGAGACCGCCACACCGGACCAGGTCGGCCGGTACAACCACTTCGCGCTGGGCGCGTCGATCTACTGGACGCCGCAGACCGCGTCGCACGCGGTGTGGGGCTCGATCCGCGAGCAGTGGAGCAGGCTCGGCTGGGAAACCGGCCCCATCGGCTACCCCACCACCGACGAGTCGATCACTCCGGACCAGGTGGGGCGCTACAACCACTTCAGCAAGGCCGCCTCGATCTACTGGACGCCCCAGACGGGGGCGCACGGGATCTGGGGGGCGATCCGCGACAGGTGGAGCCGGATCGGCTGGGAGACAGGGCCTGTCGGCTACCCCACCACGGACGAGTCGATCACTCCGGACCAGGTGGGGCGCTACAACCACTTCAGCAAGGCCGCCTCGATCTACTGGTCGCCGCCGACCGGTGCGCACGAGGTGTACGGCCGGATCCGCGAGCGGTGGGTGGCGCTGGGCTGGGAGCGGTCGTACCTGGGTTACCCGACCACCGGGGAGTTCTCGGTCTCCGGGGGCAGGCAGAACAACTTCCAGCACGGCTTCATCCGCTGGATCGCCGGCAACAACTCGGTCATCGACAGGCGGTACTGAACCACCGGCTCAGGTGGTCTCCTCGTGCCCGCTCAACGCCGTGTAGCCGGCGACGAGGTTCTGCCGGAACGCGGCTTGCTGGTCTTCGGGGATCGCGCCGAGCACCTCGTCCTCGATCGCCTCGATCACGGGGTCGCAGCGCTGCAGGACCTCGCGCCCGGATCCGGTGAGCGAGATCAGCAGCACCCGCCGGTTGTCGGGGTCGCGGTGGCGTTCGATGTGCCCGCGGTCCTCCAGCCAGCGCACCATCTCGTTCATGGTCTGCGGGGTGACGAACGAGCGGCGGGCCAGCTGGGCGGAGCTGAGGCGGTCGCGATGCCGCAGCGCGGTGAGCGCCGTGAACTGCAAGGTGGTCAGACCGTGCGGGCGCAGCGCCTCGTCCATCCGCGCCCGGATCGCCAGCTGCAGGCGCTTGACGAGGTAGAGGGTGCGCGGTTCGGCGTTGTCGTGGCTGGTCACCGACACATCATCGCGCACGTTCGCGGTGGCCCGCTCGGGTGTCATGCCAACCGCTCCCGCACCGACGTCTGCTGGGCCTTCCCGGAACCCGTGCGCGGCAGGTCGCCCCAGAACTCCGGCCGCTCGGTCGCCTCGCGCCCGGCGAGACCTGGGCGGTAGGACTTCTCGACGAGGAACCGGGACTGCTCCAGCTTGGCGCAGAGGTGGTCCTCGGCGTGCTCCCACGGCATGTCGCGCGAGACCTCGCAGCCGACCTCGGCCGTCGGCAGCACCACCGGGTTCATCGAGGCGAGCTCGAGCGCCGGCTCGCGGGTGCGGTCGCTGCCGACCGGCCCGGGCATCGCCGGGCCGGTCCGGGGGTCAGCGGGCGGCGGCGTTGGCCACGGCTCGGTCCGACAGCGCCCGCTGCGCGGCCTGCCACCGGCTCGCGTCGCCGCGCCAGGTCTCCAGCGCGGGGCCGACCAGCGCGCGCCCGAACGAGTAGGTCAGCTCCCAGGGCAGCGGTCCGCAGTTCTGCATGGCGCCGAGGTGGCGGGTCGCCAGCTCCGGGCTCTGCCCGCCGGAGAGGAACGCGATGCCCGGCACCTCCGGCGGGACCGTCTCGCGCAAGGTGTCCACTGTGGTCTGCGCGACCTCCTCGATCCCTGGCTGCTGCGGGCAGTCCTTGCCCGCGACCACCATGTTGGGCTTGAGGACCATGCCGTCGAGCCGCACCTGCATCAGGGCGAGCTCGTCGAACAGCGCCCGCAGCACCACGCGCGTCACCTGCTGGCACCGGGCGAGGGTGTGGTCGCCGTCCATCAGCACCTCGGGCTCGACGATCGGCACCAGTCCCCCTTCCTGGCAGAGCCCGGCGTAGCGGGCGAGCCCGTGCACGTTCGCCCGGATCGAGCGCTCGGACGGACGTCCGTCGCCGATGGTGATCACCGCGCGCCACTTGGCGAAGCTCGCCCCGAGGCCCACGTACTCGGTCACGCGGTCGCGCAGACCGTCGAGGCCTTCGGTGACCTTCTCGCCGTCGGCCCCGGCGAGCGGCTTGGCCCCGGTGTCGACCTTGATTCCGGCGAGGATGCCCATGTCCGCGAGCGCCGCAGGGAAGGTGCGCCCGTCCGACAGCTCCTGCCGCAGGGTGTCGTCGGCCAGGATGATCCCGCTGATCGAATCGGCCAGATCGGGAGTGGTGACGATCAGTTCGCGGTAGGTCCGCCGGTTCTCGTCGGTCGGAGCCACACCCACGCCTTCCAACCGCGAGGACATCGTGGAGATGCTCTCGTCCGCGGCGAGCACTCCCCGCCGGTCGGAGACCATCCTTCGAGCGATTTCGTTCAAGGTAGCCATGTTCCGCTTCGCCTCCTAGCGCACCGCGCGAGAACCCGTGTCGATCGGCATCCGGTGCCGTCGGGAGATGTGCCCGAATCGCAAGGCTGCACGGCTCCGAACTCCCGGTCAACGCGCTGAGCACGAAGCGGCGAACACGTGGCACGAACGGTTGTCAACACCCTCCGGGCGGATCGATCAGATCGATTCCATTGCACGATCCAGCCAGCACGCGTATTCTTCACCCGGCGACAAAAACAGCGTGTTTTCACTGATTTTCGCGTCGACCACATGCGACTGCACCCGCTCCGCAGCACGGCGACCACTCTGGACGAAGGCGGCCGTGATCGCAGAACGGGTGCAGCAGCGAGAGATCGAGTTCTCCTTGGCGCTAGAGCCCGAGGGCTTCGGTGACGAACTTCGCGCGCCGGCGCGAGACCGGCACGATCCACCCGTAGTTCTCGACGGTGAGTTCGAGCTCGCCACCGTCCTTGCGCGTCACTTCGCGGACGCGGTTGAGGTTCACCAGGTAGCTCCGGTGCACCCGCACGAACCCGCAGGCCGCGTACTTGTCGTCGATGTTGTCTATTCCATCGGTCGCGCACCGGAAACGCCCGAGATCGGTTCTCAGCCAGACGGCCCTCCCGACGGATTCGGCCACGATCACCTCGGCGATGTCGAACAGGACCTGCCGGTCCCCTCTGATCCCGACAACACGTCGCGTCTCACCCAACGCATCCTCCCGTTGCAGTGTTCCGGAAGCCACTCGCTCGTCCGACCCCGTCCAGGACGCGGTGCCCGGACCTGCCCGATCAACGGTGTTCCCGCGATGTACCAACGCGTTTCGGCGGACGGTCACATGATCCGCCCGCCGGCCCGTCTCGCACCTGATGAATTAGGCGCGGGGTGAAGGAGAGCTCCGGTGGGTGCGGGCGCCGTGCGCTCGCACCCCGGCCGGATGTCTCCTTCACCCCACCGCACCGCCGATCGCGGTGCGGTCGTCACTCCCGCCGATCAGTCCGGCAGCGTGAACACGATCAGCGCGCTGCCGTGGCCCGCGCCGAGCATGCCGGGGATGATGCCCTCCAGCCAGCCGCCCCAGCCGACCGGAACGGCGACGTACTGCTTGCCGTCGATCGAGTAGGTCATGGGACTGCCGTGGTGGCCGCTCCCGCACTGGAACTTCCACAGCTCCTCACCGGTCCGGGCGTCCAGGGCCAGGAACTCGCCCGTCGGCGTGCCGGCGAACACGACGTCACCGGCAGTCGCGAGCACGGAGGAGGCCATCGGGTACGGGTTGCGCCAGCGCCACTTCTCCTCCCCGTGGGAGTCGAACGCGCTGACCGACCCGGCCATGTTGTCGATGTCCACCTGCACGGCGGCACCCCAGTACGGCATGCCTTCCTTGAACTCGCGACGACGCCGGGTCGCGGTCGCGCCCACGTCGGCGACCGGCACGTAGAACATGTCGGTGCGCGGGCTGTAGGCGGCGTGCGTCCACTCCTTCGCCCCGGCCGGGCCGGGGTAGAAGTGGACGGGCTCGCCCTCCTTGTCCGGGTACTTGCGCGGGGTCACCTTGCCGTCGCGGGTGATGGTGCCCCAGTCGATCCGGTCGACGAACGGCGTCACGTGCTGCAGCTCGCCGTTGGTGCGGTCGAGCACGAAGAAGTAGCCGTTCTTGTCGAAGTGCCCGAGGAGCTTCTTCCCGTCCCGCTCGAACAGGGTCATCTCCATCGTGGAGTCGTAGTCCCACAGGTCGTGCGGGGTGAACTGGTAGTGCCAGCGGATCTGGCCGGTGTCGACGTCGACCGCGACGACGCTGTCGGTGTAGAGGTTGTCGCCCTCGCGCACCGCGCCGTCGAAGTCGGGCGCCGGGTTGCCGGTGCCCGCGTAGTACAGGTTCGTCTCGGGGTCGTAGGTGCCGGTGACCCAGTGGTTGGCGCCGCCGCGCGCCCACGCCTCGCCGTCAGCCGGCCAGGTCTCCGAGCCCGGCTCACCGGGCTTGGGCACGGTGTAGCAGCGCCAGCGCTGCTCACCGGTCTCCAGGTCCCAGCAGTCGATGTGCCCGCGCACGCCGAACTCGCCGCCGGCGCTGCCGGTGATGATCGTGTCCTTGATGACCAGCGGGGCCAGCGAGGCGCTCTCGCCCGCGCGGACGTCGCCGATGGTCTTCTCCCAGACCTTCTCGCCGTTGGTGGCGTCCAGCGCGAGCAGGTGGGCGTTGGGGGTCACGAAGTAGACCTTGCCGTTGGCCACCGCGGAACCGCGGTTGACGTTGCCGCAGCACAGCGAGACGTCGAAGGGAACCGCGTGCTTGTAGCGCCAGAGCTGCTCACCGGTCTTGGCGTCCAGGGCCCAGAACCAGCCGTCCCAGCCGGTCACGTACATGACGCCGTCGACGACCAGCGGACAGGTCTCGAAGGCGTAGGTCGAGGCACCGGCGATCTGCCCGGAAGTTCCCGCCTGGAAGATCCAGGCCGGACCGAGGCGCTTGACGTTCTCGGTGTTGATCTGGTCCAGCAGGCTGTACCGCTTGCCGTCGTAGTCGCCGTAGTAGGTGATCCAGTTGTGCGATTCCGAGCGCGCGTTGAGGATGCGCTCGTAGTCGATGTTGTCGGTGACGGCCGGAGCGGTGCCGGAAACGGCGCTCAGCGCTCCGTGATCGATCGCGTCACCGGCGTCAACGTATTCGACTGTCATCAGTTCGATCCTTTCTACCGGCGCGGCTGGTCGGGGCGGTCGAGACGGGCTTCCGGCGGTACCTCGCCGAGCACCACGATGGCGGCGGTCAGGCCGCGACCCTCGTCGTTGCCGCCCGGGGAGCTGTACCAGTAGTAGCCGGGGCCGTCCAGGTTGAGCTTCGCCCGACCCTTCGAGTGGTTCAGCAGCCAGATGAACTTCTTGTCGCCGTTGCTCGGGAGCAGGCAGGCGTGCGTGTTCTTGTCGTCGTTGATGATCGTCAGCTCGACGTCGCCACCGTGCGGCAGCACGAGAATCGCCGGGTCCCAGCAGATCTCGTCCTCCCTGATCCGGATGGTCGCCTCCATCGTGCCGTCGGCCCGCTCGGTGGCCCGCAGGATGTTGCCGGTGCCCAGCACGCGGCCGATCGCTGCGCTGTTCTGCGCGTCCAAGCCGAGTTCACTCAGAAGGTCTTCACGCTCTTGGGTTGACGTCATTGGACCTCACCTCCTCGTTCGAATCCCGATTCCGGATCACTCACGCCACGCCGATGTGCTCGCGGAACGCGGACACGGTCGTCGCGACGGCGCGGGACGAAAATCAGCCGCCATCAGCGCGTCTCGGCTGGAGCAGCGTTCCCCGCCACAGGTTCTCAGCGGCCCGGTCAACGGAGGTTCCGAATGTGATCGCCAGGCCGGAGTGCTGTTCGATTCACCCTGTGATACTCATCAATTTTACGGTCCGCACAACGACTTCGGAAGAGTTGACCGCTAACCGGTTCGCGTGCACCGCTCGCCCGGAATCAACTACCGCCCAACGGAGTTGGGCCCCGGAAGGACCTCGGCGACCAGCGCTCACGAGCACCTTTCCGCAATCGGAGAAGGCAGTCCGGGGAATCGATTCACCGCCGAATTCCACTTGGTAGAAGACACCTTCGGGCGCGCTGATGATGCGTTCCACGGCGAATTTTCCCCGAATGCGCGCGGCGTCAGCGCATTTCCGGTCGACCGAGGTTCATGACCTTGTCCCAGGCCGATGCGAAATCGCGCGAGAACTGCTCCGGTTCGGCGGCGTAGAACTCCGCTGGAGCGCGCAATTCGGAGTGCGAACCGAAGACGAGATCGACCCGGCCGGCCGTCCACCGGAGTTCTCCGGTAGCGCGATCACGCCCTTCGAAGGTGGTGGCGATCCCGCGCGTGACCGACCTCGGTGCCCATTCGACGTTCATGTCGAGGAGGTTGGTGAAGAAGTCGTTCGTCAGCTCGCCCGGTCGTGCGGTGAGCACGCCCAGCGGCGTGCTGCCGTGATGGGCTCCGAGAGCGCGGAGTCCACCGACGAGGACCGTCATCTCGGGGGCGCTCAACCGCAGCTGGTTCGCGCGGTCGATCAGCAGGTGTTCGGCCGGCAGCTGCGGTGTCCGGCTGATGTAGTTGCGGAAGCCGTCCGCGGTGGGTTCGAGCGCGGCGAAGGAGTCGACGTCGGTCCACTCCTGGGTCGCGTCGGTGCGTCCGGGGGTGAAGGGCACCCGGAGGCCGTGAGCCGCGCGCTCGATCGCCGCGCAGCCGGCGAGGACGATGAGGTCGGCGAGCGAAATCCGCTTCCCCTCATCGCTTTCAGCGTTGAACTCCTCCTGGATGCCCTCCAGCGCGGCCAGCACGGGCCCGGTGGTGGCGGGGTCGTTGGCTTCCCAGTGGCGTTGGGGTGCGAGGCGGATGCGGGCTCCGTCGGCGCCGCCGCGCCTGTCGCTGTCGCGGTAGGTGGACGCGGAGGCCCAGGCGGTGAACACCAGCTGCGGGATCGGGATCCCGCTGGCCGCGATGCGGTTCTTGAGGTCGGTGATGTCGGTGTCGTCGACGAGGTCGTGGTCGACCTCGGGCAGCGGGTCCTGCCAGATCGTCCGCTCCGCGGGAACCAGCGGTCCGAGGTAGTTGTGCCGGGGTCCCATGTCGATGTGGGTGAGCTTGAACCACGCTCGCGCGAAGGTGTCGGCGAGCTCGTCGGGGCGGGCGAGGAACCGGCGGGCGATCGGGGCGTAGCCGGGGTCTTCCTGCAGCGCCAGGTCGGTGGTGAGCATCGTCGGCGCGTGCCGCTTCAACGGGTCGTGGGGGTCCGGGGCCGTGCCGTGCCCCTGTCTCTCGCTCGGCACCCACTGCCAGAGCCCGGCCGGGCTGAGCACGACGTCCCACTCGTAGGCGAAGAGGGTTTCCAGGAACGAGTTGTCCCACCGGGTCGGGGTGGGCGTCCAGATCCCCTCCAACCCCGTCGAGATCGTGTCCGGCCCCTTGCCGGTCCCGTAGCTGTTCCGCCAACCCAGGCCCTGTTCCTCCAAGCCCGCGCCCTCGGGTTCGGCCGCGAGGTGGTGCAGGTCGGCGGCGCCGTGGGTCTTGCCGAAGGTGTGCCCGCCGACGATGAGCGCGACGGTCTCCTCGTCGTTCATCCCCATCCGCCGGAACGACTCCCGGATCGCACGGCCCGCCGCGATCGGATCGGGCAGCGTCGAGGGCCCCTGCGGGTCGACGTAGATCAAGCCCATCTCGTCGGCGGCGAGGGGCTCCTGCAGATCCCGCACCCCGGTGTGGCGCTCGTCGGCGAGCCAGGCGCGTTCCGGGCCCCAGTAGACGTCGGCCTCGGATTCCCACACGTCCTCGCGGCCTCCGGCGAAACCCAGGGTCGTGAAGCCCATGGACTCCAGAGCGCGGTTGCCGGCGAAGACCATGAGGTCGGCCCAGGAGATGCTGCGGCCGTACTTCTGCTTGACCGGCCACAACAAGCGCCGGGCCTTGTCCAGGTTCCGGTTGTCCGGCCAGCTGTTGGTCGGCGCGAAGCGCTGCATCCCGGTGCTCGCGCCACCTCGGCCGTCGCCGATGCGGTACGTCCCCGCGCAATGCCACGCCATGCGCAGCACCAGCGGCCCGTAGTGCCCGAAATCGGCCGGCCACCAGTCCTGCGAGGTCGTCAGGACCTCGTCGATGTCGCGGGCCACCGCGTCGAGGTCGAGCTTCGCGAACTCGGCCGGGTAGTCGAAACCCGCGCCCAGCGGGTTCGCCGCCGGATGGTGCTTGGCCAGGATCCCCAGGTCCAGCCGACCCGGCCACCAGTCGCGGTTGTCACCACCCGCCGCCGGATGGTTCCGCGACCGCTCGACGCGCCGTCGCACGCTCTGGTCGTAGTTCCGCGTGACCGCCACCGCATCCGGGTTCTCCGGCATCGCGCACCTCCCTCCCAGGCGACCTCAGATGCCCAGCTCGCGCCGCACCGCCGGGGCGTTGCGCCGCGACACCGGCACCATCGCGTCCGCCTGGCCGTCCATCACCAGCGCCAGCTCGCCCTTGAAACCGCGCTCGACCTCCCGGACGCGGTCGAGGTTGACCACGTACTGGCGGTGCACGCGGAGGAATCCGCTGCCGCCGAGCTCCCGTTCGAGCTTGTCCAGCGCCGGCGTCGCCGCGCGCAGGCGGCCCTGGTCGGTGGACAGCCAGACGTCGTTGCCGTCCGACTCGGCGAAGGAGACCTCGGGCGGGCGCAGCAGCACCATCCGGTTCTCCCTGGTCGCGACGATCCGCGGCGCGTGGCACTGGCCGAGGGAACCTCCCCCGCTGTCCGCGCGCGGCAACTGCTCGCCCTCGGAGAGCCCGAACGACACGAGGTTGCCGACCAGGTGCCCGGACAGGAACACCGGCCGGAAGCTGATCGGTGTCGGATCGTCGGCGAGGTGCGTGAAGACCTGCGTGGAACCGACCCAGGACGGGTTGTGCGACGCCTGCTTGGCGGCGTACCGGGCGGCTTTGATCAGCTCCGGAAGCCTCGGGTTCCACCGCACCGCCGGGTCGGGCGCGGGCGTCGCGCTCGGCACGCCGAGCAGCACGCTCGCCTTGTCGTCGGCGATCACCACGCGACCGGCGGGATCCAGCGCGGCCACCGACGCGCCCGAACGAGAACGCGCGTGGTTGTAGGCCGCGACCAGCTCCGCTCCGGCGTCGCGGGCGCGGCGGCGGAGCATGAACTGCGTCCGGCTGGCGGCGTTGCTCAGCCACGCACCCGCGGCCTTCGGCAGCTCGCTGCGCCAGCACGAGATGTTGAGGACCGCGACCGGTTCCTTGGTCACCACGTCGCGCACCGCCACGCCCGCGCAGGTCCAGTCGTGGAAGGCCTGGCACCAGTGCTCGGCACCCCTGATCACCACGGGAGACGTCGTCTCCAGCGCGGTTCCCATGCCGTTGGTGCCGGTCGCGCACTCCGACCAGCAGTACCAGGGCGCCAGGTTGGCCTTGGCGGCGAAGGAGCGCGTGGCCTTGTCGCCCCACTCGGCCAGGACCCGGCCGGAGGCGTCGGCGACCGTCACGACGCCACCGATGTTGCTCACCTCGTCCACGACCGAGGCCGCGCGAAAACCCAGTTCGGCGAACACGACGTCGTGCTCCAGCGCGTGGTCGACGTCGGCCGTGGCGACCGGCGCCTCGGTCAGCGACGGGTCGACGCCGTACTGGTCCCGGCAGCGGTGCCAGGACAGCGCCACCTCCGGCCGCACGCCGCGGACGTCGTCCTCACCCCGCACGAAGCGCTCCCACGCTTCGTACACCGTGGCCTTGCGCGGTTTGCGGGCCGGGAGGTCGAGCCGGTGCATGTCTACCATCTGGGGACCGCCTTTGGTCTTCTCACCAACCCGGAACGCGTGCGGACGTGGGTACTCGCGCACCGGGACGAACCGCGTCGCGCGCGGACCGCCGGCTCGTGGGGAGCACGTCACGAATCCCGAGGCGAACGGGCTTTTGAGGGTCTCGCGCTCCGGCCTTCATGACCTCGGGCCGAAAGCTACGTCGTGCGAGTTTCGCGGGGCAAGCAGAACGCGACGACCGCTGGCGAACGGCGCACGAGCGGCGGCCCGGCGACAACCAGCGGTGGTCCGGGTCACCTCTCGACGAGCAGCGGGGGCTGCGGTGCCGGGTCCAGGACGAGGTCGCCGGTCGCTTCGAGCACCGACATCCACAGATCGCCGTCCGGATCGACCTGGTTGCGGTGGCTGATGATCAGCGGCATCGGCACGTGCACGAACCGCCGCCGCCAGCGCACCACCGCGGTCTCCGTGCGACCGGCCATGGCCGCGTGCACCGCGGCATGGGCCAGGCGCAGGCAGTAGACGCTGTCGTAGGCGTTGGCGGTCACGCTGCGGATGGCGTAGCTCGGGTCGATGTAGCGCACCGTCGGCGCCAGCCCGGCCGCCGTCAGGTGCGCGGTGATGGTCTCCCGGAGCAACCCGCCGATGTCGCCGAGCTTGGCGTTGCCGGAGGCGTCCGTGGCGCCGCCCTCCAGCAGGCCCCGCTCGGCGAGCAGGTCCTGACCCGCCCCTTCGGCGACGACGATGACCACGAAGCCCTTCGACCGCACGTGCCGCTCGACGCGGGCCAGCAGCCCGTCCTCGCCCTCCAGGGCGAAGGGGACCTCCGGGATGAGGACGATGTCCGCCGCGTTGCGGGCCAGCGAGGCGTAGCAGGCGATGAACCCGGAATGCCGGCCCATCAGCTTCACGATGCCGATCCCGTCCGGGCTGGCCGCGGCCTCGATGGAGACCGAGGAGATGAAGTTGGCCGCCTGCGCGAAAGCGCTCTGGAACCCGAAGGACTGGTCGGTGTAGGGCAGGTCGTTGTCGATCGTCTTGGGCACGCCGATGACCGCGATGTCCAGCCCGCGCGCCCGGATCGCCGCGGCCAGGTTCGTCGCGGCGTTCATGCCCCCGTCCCCGCCGATGACGAACAGGACGTTGATGCCGCGCAGCAGGAGGCTGTCGACCATCTCCTCCGGGTCCTGCGCGCCCCGCGAGCTGCCCAGGATGGTGCCGCCCGCGTTGTGGATGTCGCGCACGCGGTCCGGGGTCAGCTCGATGGTGTCGTCGCGGTGCCGGGCGGTCAGGCCGCGAAGCCCGTTGCGGAAGCCCACGATGCGCTTGACGTCGTACTGCACGGTCAGCTCCTGCACCAGGCCGCGGATGACGTCGTTGAGCCCGGGGCACAGCCCTCCGCAGGTGACGATGCCGGCGGTGACCCGCGCCGGGTCGAAGTAGATCTTGCGGCGCGGACCGGCGGCCTCGAAGCTCGGCAGTTCCTCGGGCGGGAGGCCGTGCTCGGCGAGCATCGACACGGTGTCCTCCAGCAGGACCCGGTCGCCCTCGGCCACGTAGTGCGGCGAGGTCCGCTTGGCGGCGAGCAGCGCGGACAGCGGCGAGTCGTGGCGGCATTCGCCGAGGTGGCGGACCCGCAGGTCGTCCAGGTGCAGCGTCATCGGATCCCACCCCTGTTCGGATGCGCGCCGGTGTGCGCGATGCGACGCACCTGGCCGTTGGAGATCAGCATGGACTCGGCGAGCACGGTGCCCTCGGACTCCCGGGGACGGCTCAGCAGCGACCCGCCGGTGACGCCGGTGGCGGCGAACAGCGCATCGCCGCCGACGAGCTCGTCGCAGGTGTAGACGCGGTCGACGTCCATGCCCGCCGCGCGGATGGCGGCCGCTTCCTCCTCGCGCTGCGGGGCGAGACGACCGAGCATGTCACCGCCCAGCGCCCGGACCGCGGCGGCCGTCATCACGCCCTCGGGCGTGCCACCGATGCCGAGCAGCAGGTCGGCATCGCCGGTCGGCAGCAGCACTTCGAGACTGCCCGCGACGTCGCCTTCGGCCGGGGTGTGCACGGACGCGCCGGCTCGCAGCAATCGGGCGATCAGCTCCTGGTGGCGCGGCTTGTCCATGACGACCACGCGCAGCCGGTGGACCGGCTTGCCGAGGGCGTGGGCGACGTTGGCCAGGGTGCGCTCGGGCGTGTCGGCGAGGTCGACGACGCCCCTCGCCCGCGGCGGCACCACGACCTTGTCCATGTAGAAGCCGGGGCCGGGCGACCAGAGCGTCCCTGGTTCGGCGAAGGCGATGGTGGCCATCGCACCCGGGTGGTTCTTGGCGCAGAACGAGGTGCCTTCGAGCGGGTCGACGGCGATGTCGAAGTCCGGGCCGCAGCCGTTGCCGACGGTCTCGCCGTTGTAGAGCATCGGAGCCTCGTCCTTCTCGCCTTCCCCGATGACGACCGTTCCCCGGCCGGGGGCGTCGGCGAGCACCTGGCGCATGGCCTCGGTGGCCGCTGCGTCGGCGGCGTTCTTGTCGTGCCGCCCCACCCAGGCGCGGCTGGCGATGGCCGCGCTGTGCGTGGCGGCCAGCGCGATCGCCTCCAGGGTGCGGACGTCGGTGCGGGTTCGCGGTGCGGTCCGGTGCATCTCGACTCCTCAGTTTCGGCTGGCCTGCCTGCGTTTCCGGCTCCGGTCACTCCAGATTCGCGTGCAGCCGCCACAGGTCGCGGGCCTGCACGCCGCTGGACCGCCACAGCGCGTGGAACAGCGCGTCGCTGAGCAGCAGGACCGACTGCTCGAACAGGCTTCCCGCGTACTGCTCCGACGCCTTGCCCTCGAAGTCCTGCTTGTCGGCGGCGGGGATGACCAGCACCTCGGTCGCGAGCGCGGCCAGCGGCGAGTCGGGCGCGGTGGTCAGCGCGATGACGTTCGCGCCTTGCGCGCGCGCGGTTTCGGCCGCCCGCACCACGCGGGAGGTGGTGCCGGAGCCGGATGCGGCGACCAGGACGTCACCGGCGCCGATCGCCGGTGCGGTCGTCTCCCCCACGACGTGCGCGGAGAGCCCGAGGTGCATGAAGCGCATCGCGGCCATCTGCAGGGCCAGTCCGCTGCGCCCGCCGCCGACGGTGAACACCGCCGTCGCGTTGAGCAGCATCGCTCCGGCGCGGGCCCAGGCCGCGGGCTGGACGTCCCGGCGCACGCGGTCCACCTCGCCGCTGATGGCCAGCGTCGCGTAGCTGAAGTGCGGCGGGTTGAGCCTGTCGCCGATGTTCTGGTCAGCGGTGTCCGTTCCGGTCATCTGAGCCACTCCCCACTGCGTTCGTCGAAGAACTCCAGGCACGCATCGGCGATCGTGAAATCGCGCGTTCCCATTCCTGGATTCCGCCCTCGTGGCGAATCCGCGGTTCCCGCGGTCGCATTTCCGGGACGCATTCTGCGGTTGTGAGACTGCACCGACGCCCGGACCCGGTCAACAGAGCGGTCACGAACAGCCATCCGGGCGGAACGAACGGCCCGGAAGCCCGCTCAAACGGCCGTTCTCGCTCGTCAGCGGACTGGAGATCACCATCGGCGCACTCCCGCGAATTGCCTTCCGGGAGGGCGTTCCGGCCGTTTGTTCCGCCGTGGCATCCGTTCGTTCCTCCGCCGTTGACCGGGTTGTGGAGATCGGTGCACTGTCACAAGCCGTTGCTCGTTTCCGAAATCGCGGAATCGCACGAAACCCTGAAATCCGCCGAGCACCACGAATTGAGGAGATTGCCGTGAAGCTGCAGGTAGCACTGGACGTCGCCACCCTCGAAGACGCGCTGACCCTCGCTCGCCAGGCCGCGGATCACGTGGACATCCTCGAGCTGGGAACGCCGCTGATCAAGGCCGAGGGGCTCGACGCGATCAAGGCGATCAAGGCCGCGCACCCGGACAAGCTCGTCTTCGCCGACATGAAGACCGCCGATGCCGGTGAGCTGGAGGCCGACCTCGCCTTCGCCGCGGGCGCCGACCTGGTCACCGTGATGGGCGCCGCCGACGACGACACCGTGCGCGGGGCCGTCGCCGCCGGCCGCAAGCACGGCAAGGACGTCGTCGCCGACATGATCACCGTGGTGACCGACCGGGTGGCCCGCATCCGCGAGGTGTCGAAGATGGGCGTGTCGTTCGTGGAGATCCACGCCGGGCTCGACGAGCAGGCCAAGCCCGGCTACACGATCCAGGCGCTGCTCGACGACGGGCGTCAGGCCGGGGTTCCGTTCTCCATCGCCGGTGGCATCACGGGTGAATCCATCGCGGCGGTGCAGGACGCCGGCGCGACCGTCGCGGTCGCCGGTGGCGCGATCCGCAGCGCCAAGGACCCGGCCGCGGCCGCGAAGAACCTCAAGAGCCTCATCCGCTGACCGCACCACGACCGCGGCACGGCCGGGAGTGCCCGAGCGCCCTCCCGGCCGGATGTCGCGGCAGGAGAAGGGGGAAGTGACATGGGGAGCTCCCACGGCGATGCGGACCTGCGCGAAGCGCAGCGCGCCCTGCTGCTGGACGCCGCGGCGGTGATGCGGCGGCGCCACGCGCGCGGCGGCGACGGCAGCACGTCCCCGAACGCGGCCGAAGCCCTGGCCAACGTCCTGGAGGGCGTCGCCAGGTCCGAACCGGCCCTCCACGAGATCGACCGGGACGAGGCGATCGCGCTGGCGCATCGCCTCGTCGACGACGACCATCCCGAGCTCTCCCGGATGTGGCCGGCCTGACATCCGCGGCAGCTCTCCGCCAACACCGAGCATCAGGAGTGCGCGTCCATGATCGCGAACCAGCCCACCGCCCAGCACCGGGTGAGCGACGAGCTCGACCGGTTGACCACCGCACACCTGCCCGACGACTGGACCGACCTGGACCGGCGCGCGATCGACACCGCGCGCGTGCTGGCCGCCGACGCCGTGGAGAACTGCGGCAGCGGGCACCCCGGCACCGCCATGAGCCTGGCTCCGGTCGCGCACGCGCTGTTCCAGCACGTCATGCGGCACGATCCGAACGACGCGAACTGGCTCGGGCGCGACCGCTTCGTGCTCTCGGCGGGGCATTCGAGCCTCACGCTGTACGTGCAGCTGTTCCTGTCGGGCTACGGTCTGGAGCTCGACGACCTCAAGGCGCTGCGCAAGTGGGGCTCGCTGACCCCGGGCCACCCGGAGCACGGCCACACCGCGGGTGTGGAGACCACGACCGGTCCGTTGGGCCAGGGACTGGCCAACGCGGTGGGCATGGCGATGGCCGCACGCCGCGAGCGCGGGCTGCTGGATCCCGATTCCGAGCCCGGTGACAGCGTTTTCGACCACCACGTCTACGTGATCGCCTCCGACGGCGACATCGAGGAGGGCGTGACCTCCGAGGCGTCCTCGCTGGCCGGCACGCAGCGGCTGGGCAACCTCACGGTCATCTACGACGCCAACGAGATCTCCATCGAGGACGACACGAGGATCGCGCTGTCCGAGGACACCGCCAAGCGCTACGAGTCCTACGGCTGGCACGTCGCCACCGTCGACGGCGGCGAGTGCGTCACCGGCATCCTCGACGCGCTGGCGGCCGCTCGCGCCGAGACCGAGCGGCCGAGCCTCGTCGTGCTGCGCACGGTCATCGGCTACCCGGCACCGACGAAGATGAACACCGGCAAGGCCCACGGCGCGGCGCTGGGCGCCGAGGAGCTGGCCGAGGTCAAGGCGCTGCTGGGCTTCGACCCCGAGCGGTCGTTCCAGGTCGACGACGAGGTGCTGGACCACACCCGCGCGGTCGCCGAGCGCGGCAGGGCCGCCCACGAGAAGTGGCAGATCGCCTTCGACGCGTGGGCCGCTGCGAACCCCCGGCGCAAGGCGCTGCTGGACCGGATGCTGGCCCGCGATCTGCCCTCCGGGTGGTCCGACGGGCTGCCCAGCTGGGAACCCGACGAGAAGGGCATCGCGACCCGCAAGGCGTCGGCGGAGGTGCTGGTGTCCCTGGCCGAAGCGCTTCCCGAGCTGTGGGGCGGTTCCGCCGACCTGGCGGAGAGCAACAACACGACGATGAAGGGCGCGGACTCGTTCGGCCCGGAGAGCATCTCCACCAGCACGTGGAACGCCCAGCCCTACGGGCGGACGCTGCACTTCGGCGTCCGCGAGCACGCGATGGGTTCGATCCTCAACGGCATCGCGCTGCACGGCGGAACACGGCCCTACGGCGGCACTTTCATGGTCTTCAGCGACTACATGCGCCCCGCGGTCCGGTTGGCGGCGTTGATGCGGCTGCCGGTGATCTACGTGTGGACCCACGACTCGATCGGGCTCGGCGAGGACGGTCCGACGCACCAGCCGGTCGAGCACCTGGCGAGCCTGCGCGCGATCCCCGGTCTGGCGGTCGTGCGCCCGGCCGACGCCAACGAGACCGCTGCGGCGTGGAAGACCGTGCTGGACGCCCCCGACGGCCCCGCCGGTCTGGCGCTGACCCGTCAGGGAGTGCCGACGCTTCAGGGCACGGACCCGCGCGGCGTCGCCCGCGGCGGTTACGTGCTCGCCGAGGCCTCGTCCGGCAGTCCCGAGGTGCTGCTGATCGCGACCGGGTCGGAGGTGCAGCTGGCGGTGGCGGCCAGGAAGTCCCTGGAGGCCGGGGGAATCCCGACGCGCGTGGTGTCGATGCCGTGCGTGGAGTGGTTCGACGCCCAGGACGACTCCTACCGCCGGTCCGTGCTGCCCCCATCGGTGCGGGCGAGGGTCGCGGTGGAGGCGGGCATCGCCCAGCCGTGGCACCGCTTCGTCGGCGACGCGGGCGAGATCGTCTCGCTGGAGCACTTCGGCGCCTCGGCCGACCACCAGCGGTTGTACGCCGAGTTCGGCATCACGGCCGAGGCGGTCACGACCGCGGCGCGGCGCTCGCTGAACGCGCTCCGGGCGGGCTGAGCCCGACGACGATCCGCCCGCTCCACCCGGCGTTCGCCGGCGGCCGGTTCAGCCGTCGGCGACTTCCTTGGCGTACTTCTCCGTCATGCGCTCCACGGCCGCCAGCTGCTGCTGGGCGTGATCGCTGCGGGTGTCGCGGGCGCGTTCCTTGGCGCGCACGGTCGACTCGTGGTGGCTGATGCCGTGTCCCTGGAAGTGCGGCAGGACGTCCTGCGCGATGAGTTCGTAGGAGCGCTTCGTGGCCTCGGGGTTGGCCCACTCGTGGGCCAGCAGGAGCATCGCGCCGAAGCCGCCGGACTGGTCGGCGAGGCGCTGCACCTGCGCGCGGGCGTCCTCCGGCGTGCCGATGGCGCCGATGCCTGCCTCGTTGATGAAGTCGATCATCTCGCGGATGTTCGAGCCGTCCACGGCCATCTGCGGGAACGCGGCCACCTTCTGGAAGTAGGTGAACCACTGCTCGATGCCGTGCTCGACGTCCTTGTACGCCTGCTCCCGGGTTTCAGCGATGTGCATGAGCCCGACCAGACGCCACCCGGAGCGATCCGGCGCGGGCTGCCCGAAGTGGGAGGCCCGCTCCTCCACCACGCTCCAGTGGTGCGCCAGCGCGTCGAAGCCCTCCTGGGTGAGCGTGGCGCCGATGGACAGCAGCCCGGCACCGTGGCGACCGGCCAGCCGCGGGCCGGTGGGCGAGGCGACGGCGGCCACGGCGACGTCGAAGCACGGCTCGGTGTAGGGCCGCAGCTGAAGCCGGGCGTCGACCAGCCTGTGCGTCGGGGTCTGCTCGGTGACGGTGTCTCCCGCCAGCAGCCGCATGATGATGTCGAAGTTGATGTCGAGCAGTTCGCGCGTGTCGGTCGGGTTGAGCCCGATCATCGCCGAGTCGGTGGGCAGCGAACCGGGGCCCACGCCGAGCATCGAACGACCCCTGGTCAGGTGGTCGAGCATGACCATCCGGTCGGCCACCCACAGCGGGTTGTGGTAGCTGACGGAGGTCACGCCGGTGCCGAACCTGATGTTGCGGGTGCGCTCGGCGGCGGCGGCGATGAAGATCTCCGGCGAGGCGATGATCTCGCTGCCCGCGGAGTGGTGCTCGCCGATCCACGCCTCGTCGAACCCGATGTCGTCGAGGTGCTCCATCAGCCGCAGGTCCCGCTGCATGGCCAGGGTCGGGTTCTGCCCGGCCGGGTGAAAGGGGGCGAGGAAAACCCCGAACCGCAACCTGCTCATGACCGTCTCCTTCGTCCGCGATCCACGCGAGTCAGTAACCCAGGTCACATCATCGGCTGATCCTTTGCAAGCCGGAGGCCGCCGCGAATCGAGATGCATTCCGAAACTCGTTCGAGCAGGTAACCTGCCCGGCATGGGTTCCTTCACCGAGGCGACGACCACGACGGAGCTCCGCGACGGGGTCTACGAGTCCACATTGGACGACGAGTGGTCGCTCGGGAAGAACCCGCACGGCGGGTACATGATGGCGCTGCTGACCAAGGCCGCGCTCACCACCGCCGGCCGCACCCACCCGCTCGCCGTCAGCACGCACTTCCTGCGCTCACCGGACGTCGGCGCGGTCGAGCTGCACACCGAAGCGGTCAAGCGCGGGCGGCTGTACACCACCGTGCACGCCCGCATGGTGCAGAACGGCAAGTCCTGCATCGAGGCCGCGGTCACGGCGGGCGAGATCTCCGACGCAGCCCACGAGTGGGAAGCCCACCAGCAGCCGCCGATCACACCGTTCGACGAGTGCGACGAGCACCGCACCCCGGCCGAGAACCTGCTCGGCCACATCGACGTGCGACTCGACCCGCACGCCACGGCGTTCCTGCGCGGCGAGACCTCCGGCGACGAGGTGCGCGGCTGGATGCAGCTCACCGACGGCACCGACTTCGACCCGCTGTCGCTGATCGTCGCGGTCGACCTGCTCCCACCCACGGTGTTCGGCCTGGGCCACGGAGGGTGGTGCCCGACCGTCGAGCTGACCTACCAGCTGCGCGGACTCCCCGCGCCCGGCCCGATCGCCGCCTACACCCGCTGCGGCGCGCTGAGCGCCGACGGCTGGTTCAACGAGGACGCGGCCGTCTACGACTCCCGAGGCCGCCTGGTCGCCCAGAGCCGCCAACTCGCGCTCTCGGGAAACGCCCTCAACCACCGCTGAACGACCTCGATCACACCCGAGGAGCCCGAATACTGCGGTATTCCGGGTCCCCGGCGCGCTACAGGTCGAGGAGGCGGCGCGCTTCTTCGCGCATCTCGACCTTGCGGACCTTGCCGGTCACCGTCATCGGGAACTCACCCACCACGTGCACGTAACGCG